>JALTAZ010000096.1:1993-2877 GCA_027075555.1 Micavibrio sp. | reverse complement strand
TGGAACATTTGATAAAAAACTTATTGTTAGATTAAAAGATGGTTTTAGCTCTATAAATTTTGAACAAGCAAATTAAAAAGAAAGGAGGTGATAATATTATGCCAAGTGTTACTTTAAAAGAAGGTGAAACGTTCGAACAATTATATAAAAGATTTAAAAAAGCAGTTGATAAAGATCAAGTAATCAAAGAAATCCGTGATAGAATGTATTATGAGAAACCTAGTGTGATCCGCAAACGAAAGCGCGCAGCTGCGCGAAAAAGATGGTTGAAATATCTTGAACAAGAACGTTTGTTATTAGAAAAGAAATACCGTCAATAAGTTACCTCGTGATGTAAATAATTACATCGCGGGGTAACAAATGAAAAAGAGCAATCATTTTAAGATATTGATGACCGCTGGTACAGCAATATCAATGATTGGCGGTATCTTGTCTTTCTGGTTTTCGATCGAAAACAAAATACAGCAAACAATTAAAGAATCGACAACGCTTGTCACAGAGGAATTATATCGCAAAACAGGTGACATAGCAGAAATGATTCGCAGTGATTTACGTAATCGAATAATCGTACTAGAAGAAGAAATAAAAGAACTAGAAAGACAAGGAAAGCCTGTTCCAGAACGGAAGCGTATGCATCTAAGATTAATGGAAGAACAATTAAAGGAGGCCAATAACAAATGGCTAAAAAGAAACAACGATTAATTATTAGTTTATTTGCAATTATTATTGCATTAACTTTTGCTTTATACGTTGAGTATTCTGAAAAAACTCAACAATCAGTAAACACAAAAAAACAACTTGTCATAAAAAGTGAACGAATTGATACAAATCAACTTCCAATTCAAGCGCAACAAGCGCAATCAATTGAACCGTGGTTCAGGAAG
>JALTAZ010000096.1:0-1983 GCA_027075555.1 Micavibrio sp. | reverse complement strand
TCAGGAAGCAAACAGAAAAATTAAGAGAAAAATACATCATTGAAAGGCTCAGTAAAGATTGTGAAAGAAAAATAAAGAAGTATGAAAAACTTGTTGAAAAAAATCCAAATTCAAAGTATTATCAATGGCGTTTAAGAACGTGGAGAGATAGATGTGACCGAGAACACAACCATCGATAAATCACTTTTTGAAAAAGTTTTAAAACTTATTCATTACGATTACGTAATACCTGAGGAAAACAATAATAAGGAAATCTCACTCCTTGTAGTTCTCAACGATCTTCTCGCACCAGCAACATCAATATTTCTAGAAATCGAACTCAACGACATTGAGCTATTATATAATCTCGTTTTCGATCAAGAGTTAGATAGCAACGAAGGGTTAATTGCTTGGGTGTTATATCGATTCCCTGGGATTCTCGAAAACCATAATTGGATTAAAGAACATTATGATTACGAGACAATCATGAAAAAGGTCAACGAATTAAAAGAAAAAGAAAGGAGGGATAATGTCTTGGCTTAATACTGATCCGTATTCTGGAAAAATCTTTACTGACAAACCAAAAAACTTTAGAGAAACTCTGGATTTTTTCAAATACAAAGAAAATGTTGTTAAATATCTTCAAGAGAAATATAATATGCCTTTAAGAGTTGCAGAACTAGTAACAATTGATTTCAAACATATTTTACACAATGGTTACAGAAAAAAGTCTGTAGAAGAGATTGGAGAAGATTTGTACAAAACAGCAAAGACAATTTACGTAGATAGAAACGGTTTTTGGCACAAATATTAAGGAGCTAAAAATGGAACATCCGTTGATATTACAACTAGATGTTTCAGGAATTCCGTTGCGATGGATTGATTTTGAAAAAGCTGCTTATTATTACGTTAAAGACTTAGTTGCTTGGGAACTTGCGGAGAAGTTTACAATATACGGTGGAACTTCACGCCTGACTGGTGAACAAAGCTATTTGGATATTAGTACAATTATTGCCACTAAAGGAAAAACAAAAGAGCACGATTTGTTCAATGAGACAATCCCATTGACACGTTATGCTCTGTTTAAACGTGATCAAAATATTTGTGCATATTGTGGTGAAAGATTCACCTTTTCAAGCCTGACACGCGACCACGTTGTTCCCTTGTCACAAGGTGGAAAAACAGCTTGGACTAACCTGGTTACAGCGTGTAAACAATGTAACGCGAAAAAAGGAAACAAAACACCAGAACAAGCAGGTATGGAACTGATCTACGTTCCATATGCACCTTGTCGATATGAATGGTTGTTATTACAAAACAGAAGAATTCTTGCTGATCAAATGGAGTATCTGAAAAAAGGGATTAAGAATAAACATAGTAGAGCATTATTATCTTAACTAGAAAATATTATGGACAAGTTTTTTGAACTAATAAAATCAGGTAAGGCCGGAAAATTACTACCTGTCTATACATGGCCCCATAAAATTCTTCAGCAGCCTGCTAAACCTGTTACTGATTTCAATGACGAAGAATTGTCAACAATTATTATTGATATGCTATTGACATTGACTGCTCACAATGCACTCGGAATAGCTGGTCCACAGGTTGGGATAGACAAGCAAATCATCGTTGTTCATATTCCTTATGATGAAAATGACAAACCAGTATATCTAATCAACCCAAAAATAACCGAACAATCAGTAGAATTGTTTGAAATGGACGAGGGATGTTTAAGTGTTCCGGGTTATTATGAAAAAGGTGTAAGACCTAAAGAAATAACGGTTGAATACTTCAACGAATTTGGAAAGAAAAAAACAGAAAAATTTGTCGACAAACATGCTTTTGTAATCCAACATGAAATAGATCATTTGAATGGTAAGGTTTTTATTGAACACTTGTCTGATTTCAAGAAACAACGGATCAAGAAAAAAATTAACAAAATTAAAAGACAATTAAACAAGCAATTAAAAACAAAAATATTCATTTAAGGAGGGACCATGGACC
>JALTAZ010000095.1 GCA_027075555.1 Micavibrio sp. | reverse complement strand
ATATGGTTTAATTTATGCTTGCTTTTTAACTTGGTATTGAGTAGTTTTCCGTTCAGCCGTTTTTAGTAATGGGGTGTAGCCAAGCGGTAAGGCAGCGGTTTTTGGTATCGCCATGCGCAGGTTCGAATCCTGCCACCCCAGCCATTCCTTCCTCAAATCTGATACACTCCTAATCATCTTGCTTAATCTACATATTATAGTGATTTGGCTTTGTTTTAGGAAAAGATGCAAGCGACAAAGCGTATTAACCCAAAGTGTAGCAATCTATTTTAGGAACATAGCAACGAAGTCATAAAATAAATGCAAGTTAATATAAATAAATGAACAAAAAAGCTCACAAAAACTAGTCAACATAATATGCTAAAATGGCATGCGCACGCTCATACCAACAGCAACATCAACAGCATTTGGATCATCAGAACCCAAAAGAGCATCCCCTGGTATTGCATTAACCTTAAGATCAGTGCCCTTAGGTAGAAAACTGTCATTACCATCTGATATCTCAACGCTAACAAATGGAGAAGCCATAACTGCAAACCCCGTATTACCAATCATAAGACGATCATCAATATAACCCTCATATCCCGAAACAACGCCTGCATCAATACCTACAGTAATCCTCCCACTTTCTGTTAAAGGATCACTTTGCAAAAAAACAAGCCCATAAACAGATGTTTCCCTATAAGAATTACGATAAACCCCTGTCGCAAGAGATATATTTTCTGTAATTGAACGCTCAACACCTATTCCAGGATTAGCTTCATTAAAACTCACAAGTTTATTAGTACCTTTATCTATATATTCTCTAGACCCTATATGGTAGGATATGCCGTTAACTATAAGATTCCACTGGGGATTTTCAGAAGAAACATCATTACCATCAGAACTCAATGTATTATTTCCTGCTGTATAAGCAGATTCTAATACACTGCTTTCAATAGCTGGGTATTCCTGAATTTGCTGAGCTAGCGAAGGAAAATACCACCAAGATCAGGGGCTCCACTGTCCCACTGCATATGCAAATCATCTAAATCACTTGGACTACCCAATTTTAATACCCTTTAATTATAACTTTTTATATACAGAATATAACATTAGCTGTAAGGATTTACAAACTTTCTATAACATCAATAAAAAAATAAAAGAAAAACTGAAAGAAAATATGAAAGAATTAAACAAAGAATCCATTTTCAACTTTATCAAAACGTCTAAAACCCCTGTAAGCAAACGACAAATTGCACGGGTATTTAATATAAAAGGTGGAGAAAATCGCATTGCGTTAAAGCAATTACTAAAAGCTCTTGAAAAAGACGGCTCAATCAGCAAACAAGTCGGCGGCGTTTACAGCGCACCTGATGGATTGCCCCCTGTGGCCATGATGCAAGTTTATAAAATTGATATTGACGGAGATATATTTGCAAAGCCTTTAGAGTGGGATAAAGGGCTTAATGCCCCCCTCCCGCGCATAGAAATTATACCCGATACCAAAAACTTCAAGAATATGCAAGAAGGAAGCAAAGCCCTATGTCGCCTGTCACGATTGAGCGATAACACCTATGAAGCGCGTATAATCCGTGTGCTTAATAATGGCGATAATGGCATAAGTGAGGTAGAGGGCGCAAATATCCTTGGCATTATCAGGTTGCAAAAAAACAGTGCAATTTTAAAATCAACTAACAAACGTACTAAGTACGACTTTGATATTGCTATGGGTGATTTAAACGGTGCAAAAGACGGAGATTTAGCAACCGCCCAAATTCTACCCTCTCGCGGGAAAATACGCAAAAAAGTACGTATAGTTGAGGTTTTAGGCCATCAAGGTGATCCCAAAACCATTAGCCTTATATCACTGCATGAAGCAGGACTAAGTGATCACTTTCCACAAAACGTTATTGATGAAACTAAGGATATGAAAGTTCCACATCTTGGCAAACGCAAAGATTTACGTGAAATTCCACTAGTCACCATTGACGGCACAGACGCACGCGATTTTGATGATGCCGTATTTGCCGAAAAACTTAATGATGGCACATATCACATAATTGTGGCCATTGCTGATGTTGCGCACTATGTAAAGTTTGGAAGTGAACTAGATAATGAAGCGCAAAAGCGTGGCAACTCTACCTATTTCCCTGATCGTGTTGTACCGATGCTTCCCGAAGCGCTATCAAATGATTTGTGCTCACTGCGCCCTAATGAAACGCGAGCATCTCTTGCCGTTCACATGTATATAAATAATACTGGAAAACTCACGCGTTATAAATTTGTACGCGCGCTTATAAAATCCCATGCCCGCCTGACTTATGAGCAAGTACAAGCAGCAAAAGATGGTGATGCAGATAAAACTACATCGCACCTTATGGATAATGTTATAATACCACTTTATGAAGTTTATGAAGTTCTTAATAAAGCACGCCAAAAGCGCGGAGCACTTGACCTTGATTTACCTGAACGGCAAATAATTATCAATGATAAGGGCGTTATGACTGGCGTTAGCACGCGCAAGCGCCTTGATGCTCACAAGTTGATTGAGGAATTTATGATCCTTGCCAATGTTGCAGCCGCAAACGCACTAGAAGATAAAAATCGCGCACAACAGGGTTGGGGACAATTTCCATGCGTCTATCGTATCCATGATAATCCCAGCTATGACAAACTTGAAGGGGCGCGTGAATTTATCGAAAGTTTTGGCCTATCCTTACCAAAGGGGCAATCTATTCAACCAAAGCAAATCAATTACCTTCTTCATGCAGCAAGCAATCTGCCCTATTCTCATCTTATATCACAAATGATACTACGCACCCAAAGCCAAGCTATTTATTCACTTAATAATATCGGACATTTTGGGCTTGCACTTGATCGCTATGCACATTTTACTTCCCCCATTCGCCGTTATGCTGACTTACTAATTCACCGTGCACTTATCGGTGCATATCAACTTGGTAATGGCGCACTTGATGAGCATGAAAAAGCGCGCATAGAGGAAATAGCACAGCATATCTCAGAAACTGAACGTACCTCTATGAACGCAGAGCGTAACGCGGTTGATCGTTTTACAGCGACCTATTTGTCCAGCCATATCGGAGCAGAGTTTGACGGAACAATTAACGGCGTTACTCGCTTTGGTCTATTTGTAACATTAGAAGAAAACGGAGCGGATGGACTTATCCCGATGAAATCATTAAGAGATGATTTTTACGTACACGACGAAAAAGCCCATGCACTTATTGGACGCAAGCGTGGTAGAATATATCGTTTAGGGGCAAAAATACGCATCACTATAAAAGAAGCTGATGGCATCACAGGGTCTTGTATATTTGCCCTTGCCCCTGGTCAAAAAGGCGCGGATATCAATGGCATGGCCAAACCAAAAGGTGTAAATGCTGCACTCCGTAATAAACGTTACGATAGTGGTAAAAATAGAGCTAAGAATAAGGGCTCAAAATACCGCCATAAAAAGCGCCAGCTTAATGATAATTCATAACCGTCAGATTAAGTCGAAACTATCACATATAATTTACATATAATTACTTTCAAATCAAGGGAAACCATCATAAGTTACGATTTTTACAACAAATCTGGAGCCGGAGGGGATTCTACACCTTTGTCTTTATCACCACTGTCAGAGCTAGAATCATCTCTTCCATCGCTACTGCTGCTTTTACCTGATGACCTCGATTTTTCATCTCTTTTATGTTCACCACCCTGATATTTACTATCATTATTATAGTAATAATCCCTTGTTTTCTTATACGTTTCAAAAGGATTGAAACGCATATCAATCGCTGGCTTAGGCCTAGGAACCTCTTGTCTTAATTCATCAATATCACGCTTAAGATCAACTTCAACTTGTATTATTTCCTCTGCTGTATCAACTTCTTTTAGCTCTTCTTTGCGTTCTTCTATACGCTCTTTAAAATATCTGAGCTTTTTACGTTTTTTCTTCTTCTTTTCAATAAATTGATCACTAAGCCCTGCCTCAACGGCACTTTCAATAGTTTTATCAAGTTTTTCAATACGATTTTCTATATTTTCAGTTATAGTTTCAATTCGTTTTTCGACATGATCGTATAATCTTGTAAAATTTGCCGCTAGCATTTCTTCCATAAGCCTTAGAAAATCTATCAGGTCTTGCTCTCTACGCTTTCTTTTTTCATCATCTGTTAATGTTCCATTCATCGCCAGATATGAATGTTCGCCATTGGCAAGATGCTGTAGAGCATAGCCAGTGCTATAACCCTTAAGCTCCATCATAAGCTGAACAATATTGCGTAAAGATTCCTTAATATTATCCAAACCTATTGAATTAGGGCTCGCCAAAAAAGCCTCAAGCTCTTCCAAGGATTTGATTTCAATATCTGTCTCATTGTTAAATTTGAATGCTTGCGCTTTATTCATGATGCCCGCCCATTTTATATAATTTTATCCCTGTTTTATACATACACATAATAATTTTGTCAAAAGGTGGCTCGGGCGCACATTAGTGTGTGGGGAGAGAGTAGCGCGTCCGAGCCTGTGGGATATGCCTACCCTTTCATGGTTAAGGATTTATAATTGATTGGGCAGGCTATAAATATTATTTACTTAGTTATTAGCATATTTCCTTATCTTCTTATTTTCATACATGCCTTTATCCGCCTGTTCTATTATGGCTTCAATCGTGTCGCCTTGTTCATATTCCTTAAGACCTAGGCTAGCGTGAATATGTATGATTGTTTCATTCCACTTAAATGATAAATTATTTAGTGAATTACCAATTTTTCGTGCTCTTTTCATAGCTTTGGCAATATCTGTATTAGGCATAAGTATAATGAATTCATCACCACCCATACGCGCAACCATATCCATTGGACGCACGTTTGACTTTAGAAAAGCTCCCACTGTTTTTAAGGCCTCATCACCAGCCTGATGTCCAAATTTATCATTTATTGACTTAAAGTGATCTAAATCAATAATTATAAGTAAACCGCCTTTATTCTCTCCTCTATTAGTACGATCTAGCTCTCCTTCAAATCGTGAGTAAAAACCACGTCTATTTCCCGTTTGTGTAAGTTCATCAATTGTAAGCAATTTTTCTAAATCCTTAATTCTTTCCTCTTTCTCGCTTAACTCTTTCTCTGTCTTACAAAGCATACGATAAGCAGTTTTCAATAGCTCTGTTGTCTCATTATCATGCTTTTGGGAATCATGTTTCTTCAAAAAGCCAACTATATTTCCAGTGCTTTCAAACAAACCTTCTGGTGGTGTATTTTTTTTAACCATATCTAAGTTTTGAATAATATCTGATGTCATTTTGCTACCCTTTCATTTACTCTGATATCCCAGTTAGGGCTTTGCGAAAAACATGCCAATTATGTAATATATGCGCAATATTATGTAATTACAGTATGTTAATATGTATATTCGTATATTTTACTTGATATAATAACGATAGGGAAAAATTGCCTATTATTTTGTATTTTTTTTATATTAGGCAGAGTTTTCCTAGTCATTGGCTTAATTATTCTTTAAGCATGGCTATGTTTAAGGTAGTATGTCCTTGTGTTAGTAAGTATATTTGCGTAAATTTATTATAAGGAAGTGATCGGGTTCATATGCTTAAATTTAACATAATAAATAAAAATAAAATTTTCATCGGGTTTTGTGCTAGCTTGATCATTGTTTTTTCTACTCCCTCCTATGCAATTGATCGTGCACGTCAAGCCGGGTTTATCCCCCATAAGGCTTTATATAATATTAGGCTTTCAGCCAAGAGCAGTAGCGCAAAAATAGCAAATATCAGGGGCAAAATGTTCTATGAGTGGCAGCCCTCTTGCGATGCTTGGGTCTCAACTAACAAATTTGATATGATCTATGAATATAATGAAATGCCATCTATGCGCGTAACAAGTGATTTCTCAACTTATGAATCGTTTGATGGTAAGAATTTTAATTTCACATCACAACGCAAAAGAGATGGTATTATATTTGAAGAAGTGCGTGGGAATGTTGAAAAAAACGACTTGAGTGCACCAAGTAATGCTATTTACAAAATTCCCGAAGATTTGGTTTTTGAGCTTCCTAGCAAAACATTTTTCCCCATGGCACATACTTTAGATGTATTAAAACAACTAAAAGAAGGAAAGAAGTTTTTTAAATCTACTCTTTTTGATGGTAGCGACGCACAAGGCCCTGTAGATGTAAATGTTTTTGTTATAAAAAAGGCTTCATACACACCACCTAAAAAATATGAAACAGATATTGATAAAGATTTGGTCAGTGGAAAAGCGTGGAAAATGCGTTTAGCCTTTTTTCCATTAAATATTTCTGATAGCACATCAGATTATGAAATGTCTTTGGTATTTCATGAAAATGGGGTGATTAGCGACATGAAAATCGATTATAGTGATTTTTCTGTTACACAAAAATTAATAGCAATAGAGCCTATTGACGATTTATGCCATGAGGGAACAGATGGTAAAAATCAAAAAAATGATAAAAGACTAAAAAATAAATAAAAAGGGTAAAAAAATTAACATTTTAGAAATAGCTTGGGAATAAGATAGCTTTGGAGCAAACAACCCGTCAGGATAAATATCAAAATATGCGAAAAAAAATTCTAATTGTTGAAGACAATGAACTGAACATGAAACTTTTTCATGATCTCTTAGAAGCCTATGATATTGAAACTGTCCAAACCAGAGAAGGTAAACTTGCCTATGATATGGCAATAGAGCACAAGCCTGACCTAATAATAATGGATATACAACTTCCTGAGATATCTGGTCTTGATATAACTAAAAGGCTCAAAGAAAATGATGATCTAAAAAATATACCTGTAATTGCGGTTACAGCCTTTGCAATGAAAGGAGATGAACAAAAAATCCGTGATGGTGGCTGTGAGGATTATATATCAAAACCAATTTCTGTTTCACGATTCATTGAGGTTGTAAAAAAACATTTAGATAATCAATCATCAAACAATGATGATAATGATATACCAGCTAAAACAGAAAAATCAGACAGTGCTATGCTATCAAATAAGGAGATATCATAATATGTCTGCACGTGTCCTTGTTGTTGATGATATTTTACCCAATGTAAAGTTACTTGAGGCCAAGCTTGCTTGTGAATATTACGAAGTTATAACAGCAACTAGTGGTAAAGAGGCACTGGAAAAAGTTGCAAGCGATAATCCTGATATTATTTTGCTTGATGTTATGATGCCAGGCATGGACGGTTTTGAGGTTTGCAAGCGCATTAAAGAAAACCCTGATACTGCACATATTCCTGTGGTTATGGTTACGGCGCTAACTGATGTACAAGATAAAGTACGTGGCCTAGAGGCCGGAGCAGATGACTTTCTAAGTAAACCTATAAATGATGTTGCTCTTATGGCAAGGGTACGATCATTGGCACGTCTAAAAATGGCACTTGATGAGTGGCGGGTACGTGAAGATGCTGCAAATCAATTTGGGGTTGTTACTGAAAAAACTAATTTGATGAATGAACCAATTGAAGGTGCGCGCGTTCTTCTTGTTGAAGATAAGGAATTTGATAAAAATAAAATTACCGGTGCTTTGGCTGCTGACCTTAATATTGTAATGGCCGTTGATAATGGTATGAAGGCTATGGAGTTAGTTTCTTCACAAGATTTTGATATCTTGATGGTAAGTTTAAATTTAAAAAATGAAGATGGGTTACGTCTTTGCTCACATTTGCGATCAAATGAGCGCACTAGAGCACTGCCTATTGTTTTGGTTGCAGAAGATAATGACATACAGCGTATTGCTCATGGCATGGAAATTGGCGCCTATGATTATATTTTACGCCCAGTTGAAAAAAATGAGCTATTAGCACGAGTGCGCACGCAAATCAGGCGTAAACGATACCAAGATCGGCTACGTTCAAGCTATGAGATTAGCCTTTCCATGGCATTAACAGATAGTCTAACGGGTCTTTATAATCGTAGATATTTAGAAGTTCACCTAGGTAAACTGATTGAAAATAATTCTCGTAGTAAAAAAGTGCTAGCCGTTATTATGCTAGATATTGATCACTTTAAATCGGTCAATGATACTTACGGTCATGGTGTAGGTGATGAAGTATTAAAAGTTTTTTCCGCACGTTTAAAAGAAAATGTACGTAGCTTTGACCTCGTAGTTAGAATGGGGGGAGAAGAGTTCGTTGTGATTCTTCCTGATGTCTCTCCTGAGCGCGCATATATGGTTGCAGAACGCTTGAGAAAGTCCATTTGTGAAAAGCTTGTTCCCTGCTCTGTTGAGGAAGGGGGGTTGAATATTACTACCTCTATTGGAGGGGCGATTATTAATAATGATGATTATGATGTTAACACCATAAATATTAACGCTATTTTAGAAAGAGCCGACAAAGCATTATATGAAGCCAAACATTCTGGTCGAAACTGCTCTATTTTCGAGAATAAAGGTAAAATTACAAAAAATGACTATAAAGAAATAGAGCGTATATCTCTAGAAGATACAGATAAAGATTTCGCTTTGCCAAAAGAAGAAAGTACATCTTCGAACAATGTGTAAAGATTAGATATATTCTTACTATTTCTCATTTTTTTCTTTTCTAAAAGCAGTCATTTTGAATTTTTTGCCTTTATTCGTTTTACCTTTATTCGTATTTGTCATTGCAATCATGGGGTAGCTATATATTGAAACATCAAAGCTATAGCTTGCGCCATTGCCAACTATCAAGGTTAGTTTATCACCTTCCATTACCCAATTAAACGCAGGATCATAAGCATAAGATCCTGGTCTTGACCAATTAAGCCCTAGCATTCCATCAGGTCTAAGGTAAAGATATGCCCCTCTAAACCATAAAGACTCTGTTTTTCTATCCATTCTGTATTCACTGCTAATAGGTTCTATACGCGCAAATATATAACGATAAGATATACCATTAGAAGCAACAGGCTGGATAATAGGTTTAACAACATATTCTTTACTATCATTATTTTTTACTGATGAGGAGCTTTTTATATCTTGATCAGTTACGCAAGAAACAATCGGTATAATAATAAAAACAATTAACAATATCCCAATTCTGTGCATTATATATTCCCTATCTCATGATTATGATATAAATTGACACAGCATAAAAGCAAGAACAAGGGCAGAAAGACAAAACGCCCAACTTATAAAGATAGGCGCTTTAAAACTATTTAATTCCTAAATTTAAAAAACTCAATTTTTCTTTGAAGGTGGCATTTTCTTTTCAACAAACATTACATGCATACCTTTTTTACCTGTTTCGGGGTTAACCGCCCACGGATCATATTTCTTCTTTTTAATTTTATATTCCGCACGAGTCGAACGCCTAGTATAGTAGCGATACCCCGTACCCGCTTCGCTTTCTAAACGCACTTTAACATATGATGCTTTTGCCATTTTTCAAAACTCCTGTATTTGAAGATGGCTTTATGAAAGGTTTTACAGCAAATGTCAAGCATTCTTAATGGCTAATTTTACCGATTATACAAAAGTTTTGATACCAATTTAAAATTCAGGTGCAAAAAACCCAATATAATTTATCTATTGGGGCTATTAAATAATGGCTTTGGCTTATCAAGCTTGACCCTGATCTCTTTAGATCCTGAATATGGCTTTTTCTTGTATATGATATTTTTACGTTTTTTGTAAGAGGACTTATTACTACGCTTATAGCCACGGCTACCACCGCTTAGTACATATTCTTTTTCCTCCTGCCTAGCGCGCTCTTCCTCACGTTTCTTTTCATAATAATCAGCAAGCTGTTCCTGATACTTCCTTTCAGACTTTATTTTATCAGATCTCATTTGCTTAAAAACACTTACCATATGTTTGGCCGTTGCTTTGCGAGTTTCATACTCAATCTGCAATGCATTATCAGTGTCCGCCCAACGATTTTTAACTGCTCCTGGTGACATTCTATCCCAGAGCTTTGATTTTTGCTGCTTAATACGCTTTACATTCTTATATTCATAAAGAGCAGCTTTCACCCCAGCACCATATTTACGCCCATATGATTTTCTAGGGGTTTGTGCATTATACAATGTAACAGGCTCTCTTGAAGATTCTTGCCTTTTTTTATAGAATTTATATGTTTTCTTATCCGTTACAGTGTTTTTACGAGAATTCCAAAGTTCTGCTGCGTTCAGACCAGCAAACGGCTCAATAGCAGTAAAAGCCATGAACATTGCTAAAAAAATACATAAAACTGGACGCTTCATTTTAAAACCCATTAAAAAAACCACTAAACTTTATTGATAGTTTATCAGATATTACACCAACTATGCAAAATAGAAATATAGAATTTTTGTGATCCCACTATGAAATTAAATGATTTTTAAGGTTTTAGGGTAATTATAAATATAATTATGAAAAACTTATTCATAAAAAAACACTAAGCCCTAATATAATAAATGTAATGTGGTGACTTTGGAGTAACTGAGTATGCTAATAAATGTAAAAGAATTCCTCGAACATGCAGATATAAAAGAGTCCTTTTATCCTGGTAAACGAATTGTTAAGCCTTGCAAACAAATTGGACAATATAAAAATCACTGTGTTGTGATTGATTGGCGTGATCCTGACATGATTAAGATTGATGTTAGACCTGGTTTGAGTGGTAAGTTGCTTGCTCCTGAAGTTATCAAAGAATATCCAGTATGTTTCCAAATGCCGACTAATGTAAAAATCAAAATAGTCAATGATAATGAACAAAATGAAGATGATGATAGAGATGAAGAAGATCAAGGTTCTAAAGGCAAAAGTGGGGGTAGTGGTAAAAAAGCGGTTAAAAAGAAAAAAGGCCTAGACGATATAGAGCTTATAGCCTCGCGTTTTGGTAATAGCGCAGAAGGGAAGATTCCCCTGCTAGGTGAAATTAAAGAAATGGTGGTAATGGGCGTTGAGATAGCCAAAGAAGCCTTTGCCAATGCCTTTTCAGAACTTACAAATCAAATGAAACATGCAAAAATTTCAGCTACGGGGATATTATCCAAAGCAGCAGATTTAGTAACACGTGTTCAACCACCTAGCTTTATGAAGCCAAAAGGTGATGAAACTGTAAAATATACTTATGATAGATCTAAAAACGAAAATATCGGTTTTAAAATGGAGTTTAATTAATTTATTTTTAAAAC
>JALTAZ010000094.1 GCA_027075555.1 Micavibrio sp. | reverse complement strand
CGCTTTAATTTTGACAATTCTGCTTGCAGTTCATTGATTGGTAAGTCGCTATCAGCATGTGGGGGTTGATTGGTGCGATAATCCCTTATCCAGCAATTCAAAGAAGTTTTACTAACCCCCAACAATTTTATCTATCTATGATATCTAAGGATCTGTACACTTTTTCAATACAAGTCCAGTTTTCGAAGGGGATATAACTGCCATTTTTATAATTTGGTAATGCTTTTTCCGGCTGTTTGATATTTTTGCGCAAAGTGCCAATCTGTGCTTCGATTATGGCAATCTAGCATCTTTCCAAAGCGTTCTATCCGCTGTAGCTTTCCATATTGCGTGCAAATCCGTATTTTTATTAATCATGGTCTTAGTTTAGGCAAGAACTATGTTGTTGATGTTGGTATTGAGTAAAGCAGAAAAGCACATAAGTTTGATCTAGGCTATAGCTTAATTTATAGAGTCACTAGCGGAATTATACCGATAAAGGGCGTTATTATATTCTTTTGTTAAGTTGAAAATTAATTCCTCTATTGAGAGCGTGTCTTTTATTGCCCCTGCCCCTTGACCTGCTGACCAGATATTTTTCCATGCTTTGATTTCATTTTTAATTATTGCATCCAAAGTATCAGAATTGGCAAGAAGATCTATATCAATCCCCGATTTAGTCAAACTTTTTTTAAGGAAATTTGCAGGTATTCCACTGATTTTATCTGTATATATGATGTCACTAGTTCCAGCAGTTTTTATCATCTCTTTATATTCGTTATCTGCATTAGCTTCGCTTGTGGTGATAAAGCGCGTTCCCATATAAGCAAAGTCAGCGCCCATAAGCTGAGCCGCAAGAATATCGCTACCTTTTGATATACAGCCAGCAAGGGCAATAAAGCCGTTGTAAAAGCTCCTTAGCTCTCCGATAAAGGCAAAGGGATTTAGAGTTCCTGCATGTCCGCCTGCACCGTTGCAAACGGCAATTAACCCATCTACTTTGGCATCAATAGCCTTTTTTGCATGCCTGATATTTATCACATCATGAAGGATAATTCCGCCATAGCCATGTACCGTATCTATAAGGTCTTGGTTAATACCAAGTGAGGTTATTATAATTGGTACCTTATGTTTTATACATATTTGGAGGTCGTCTTTAAGGCGGGGATTAGCTTTATTTACAATAATGTTAATGGCAAAGGGCGCAATAATTTTATCAGGGTTTTCTTTTGCAAATATTTTATTGCCTGCTCTTATTTTTTTTATCCAATCATCAAGCCCTTCACAACTACGTTGGTTAAGGGCAGGGAAACTGCCTATTATGCCATTTTGACAACATGCCATAACCATATCAGGATTTGATATTAAAAACATTGGCGCGGCGATAACAGGCAGGGAGGTAACGCCATAAAAAATATTATTTATTTCATTGGTGATTTTGTTCATATTCATAATATATCATGGCAATTTGCCCTATATCTATTATTACTATTATAATGATATAGTTTTTTTTAAGGAATTGGCTGTTGGAAAAAATATTATTGATCATTGCGCTGGTATTTATAATTGGATATGCGGATACTGCTTATGCAAGGGTAAAATGCGGTGATATTGATAGAAAAGTATCTGCCAATGTTTTTTATGCTGCAGAACGCGTGGAATCTCACTTCAATATTAAAGATAAGCTAGAGGAAACTTGTTTATTTCTTAAAAATATCCGCAAATATGAAAAAAAACTTCCCAAATCATATATGAGTAGGAGATATAGAAAAATACGAGATAAACGCATAGAAATTATAGAAAATAATATGAGAGGTATTACCTCGTCTTTAGAGGTTTATAGAACATGGCTTCATTATAAGGCGGCTGGGTCTTTGGAAAAGTCCAAGCGCCGTATATGGCTTGAAAATTCTAAGCGGGACGCTACGTATTACCTTAGGGATATAGATGATAGGATATATGATTTAAAGCGCCTTATGATGCTGGTAAAAGATGAAAAAAAAGATCAAAAAACAGTTGAAGATCCAGTTTCTAAGAGTGATACAAAACCTACTGTTGAGCGTGTGTTAGATCATGTTATTGAAGAGCATCACTAGTCTTTAGTTTTCTTTAATTCTTTGATTGCTTTTATCATGCCATTTATATAGGGCAAAAGGGCATCTTCATATTGCAATTTTTTATCAACTGAAAGCCCAGTAAGTAGATTTTTGGTTAGGGTGGTGGCCATGTCATCAATTTCAGAGTTTTTTAATGCTTTTTGAGATTCTATATTCTCATAATACATAATTTTTTTTATTGCTTGATTAAGAACTGTTGAAATAGTTTTATCTGCTCTAGCAAGGCGTTTTTGAAAATCTTGACGCGTTATGCTTACAACTGTGCATACGCTTATTGCTTCATACCCTAGCCTTGTTTTTTCATCAAAAACTAAACCTATTTCACCAATTATTGTACCTGCTCCAAAACGGTCAACTTCTATTTTGCGATCACCATCTATCATAAATGCGCAAACTTCACCACTTTGAATTACATAAGCACGTGCTATATCTTCATCAGGTCTTATAAACACTTTACCAGCTTGAAGAACACTTCGTTCTAAAACATTGTCGTTTGTACTCATTATATTATCTTAAAATTCATATTAAATAACAGCCTAGCAGGTTTTTTGCTAAATATTTAGGTATCATAGGTTAGTTATATATTTATCCCATGAAAAATAAACTTGGTCTTTTATCAGTCTTTTCTTGCCTTTTAGACAAAAAAGCAGTTTAATGCGCGAATATCTTTGGGACTAAGCTATCTTGGAATTAAGAACAGCTAATATCACGAAGAGCTGTTTTTTTAATATAAGATAAAGGAGTTTTAAAGTAATGGCACAAACAGGAACCGTAAAATGGTTTAATACAACAAAAGGTTTTGGTTTTATCGTACCTGATGATGGAAGTAACGATGTATTTGTTCATATTTCTGCTGTTGAACAAGCAGGTTTTAGAACATTAAATGAAGGGCAGAAAATAGAATTTGATCTTCAAGAAAATCGTGGGAAGCAGGCTGCTGCTAATTTAAAAGAAGTAGGGTAGATATATTCAATAATCTAAATATTTAAGGCGTCCCTGTGGGGGCGTTTTTTGTTTATTATTGTTTGCTTATATTGCAATGCGTCACATCAAAAGTTTGTTAATATAAATAAAAGCATATACAATCACCACGGCAATATAGATAAAGTGGAAGGAGCGTAAGATGGGAGTAATAGCATTTGCCAGTGGTTCGGGAGGGGCTATGTTCGTTCCTGAAAAGATTGAACATACTATGCCGCGGGTCAAAATATCTAAGTCTAATGACAATATCGCTAAGGATATAGCAAATAAGGAAGATAAAGAGTAATTTCTTTTTATTTTTTCATGTTTTTTTATATAAAGTCCTTGCTGTTTCTAAGGGTGACTTGTATGAATTTAGATCATATATAGTCATTGTATAGTAACAACTAACCCTTTAGATAAGGACATTGCATAATGGATATTTCAAAAATTTCAGCCGGCAAAGATGTGCCTGATAATATAAATGTAATCATAGAAAATACGGCAGGTGGCAGCCCTGTAAAGTATGAGTTAGATAAAGATTCAGGCGCTTTGTTTGTTGATCGCTTTATTCATACATCTATGGTTTATCCTGCCAATTATGGTTTTATACCAAATACCCTTGGTGGCGATGGCGATCCTGTTGATGTTCTTGTTTATGCACAACATGCTATTATGGCTGGTGCTGTTATTCAGGCACGTCCTGTTGGCGTTCTTGTAATGGAAGATGATGGCGGACAAGATGAAAAGATCTTAGCAGTTCCTGTTGATAAAACTCACCCAATGTTTTCAAATATTAAGGAATATAGTGATCTTCCCCAAATATTGCTTGATGAGATTGAGCATTTCTTTACCCATTACAAAGATTTAGAAAAAGGAAAATGGGTAAAAATGCAAGGTTGGGCAGGCCCTGATAGAGCAAGAGAGCTTATCATTGAAGGCGTGGAAAATGAAAAGGCTAATAGAAGGGCTGCGTAATATTAAATGAAATAATATAAATAATTGTGGCGCGAATTGTGATTTTGCGCCATTTTTATTTGTATTGCTAAAAGATATATTGGATTTACATAATGGATATAGAGTTAAATAAATTTTCAAATGAATTTGAGCTTTCGCCAACTTTGGCTGCTAATGAAGCTGTTTTACGATTTAAGGCTCAGGGCAAGTCAATTATACATATGGGTTTTGGTCAAGCGCCTTTTCCTGTTCCAGATCGTATAAAAAATGCACTTTGTGATCATGCCCATAATAATAAATATTTGCAGGCTCTTGGCCTTGAAGAGTTAAGAAACACCATATTACATTATTACAAAGCTCTTGTGTCTATTGATCCAGATAAGTATCAGGTTATTATTGCCCCGGGGAGCAAGCTAGTTTTATATGGTTTGCAAATGGCAGTTAAAGGTGATTTACTCATGCCCGTGCCAAGTTGGGTTAGTTATGCACCTCAGGCACGTATGATAGGAACTGAAGTTATAAAAGTGCCAACAAATCTTAATGATGCTGGATATCATATAGATGCTTCTCAATTAAAAGAAACAATTATTTCCGCGCGAGAGAAAGGGCTTAACCCAACAAAAATTATATTAAATTACCCAAGCAATCCTACAGGATTAACCATTGGTGATAATGAGCTGAAGGAAATTGCAGAAATTTGCATTGAGGAAAATATATTTATTATTTCTGATGAGATTTATGGACTTGTCTCATTTGATGGTGAGTATCGTAGTATTTTAAAATATGCCCCCGATAACACGGTTATAAGCTCTGGCTTATCCAAGCATTTATCGCTTGGCGGTTGGCGTTTTGGCTTTGGTATAATTCCAAAATCAATAAACGGATTAACAGATATGATGCAAAATATTGCCAGTGAGACATGGTCTTGCGTTCCATCGCCTGTTCAGTATGCAGTTATAGAAGCTTATAAAGGGAATGAGGATATAGAGCGATATATAAAAGATTGCTGCGACATTCATTGCTTTATAAATCAATATATTGCAAAAGGTTTAAGTGATTTAGGAGTGATTTGTCCTTTGCCTCAAGGGGGGTTTTATAATTACCCTAACTTTTTGCCATATAAAGATAAATTATCAAATATTGATATAAAAACATCGCAACAATTATCAAAATATCTTCTGGAAGAATATGGCCTAGTGAGTTTGGCAGGTACAGCGTTCGGCGCAGATCCACAAATTTTAACTTTGCGTTTATCTGGTTGTGATTACAATGGCGAAAAGGTTCTAAATGCTTATAGGTCAGGAAAAGATCTAAATGAACAATTCATTATTGATCATGCGCCTAATATCAAAGAAGCAATATGTATTTTTGAAAGATTTATTGCGAATTTATCTAGGTAAGCAATATGCTTTATAACAAATAGGATAGGTTTAATATAAGGGTAAAATAGCATTTTGAGCTTTAGTGTATTTGCATTATTTCAAAATAAAAAAAGCCCCCGCATTATGATCAGAGCTTTTTTTAATAGAACAATTTATAATGTAATTAATTACTTTTTGTCGCCGCTTGTTCCTGCTAGACCAAAATTTCCATAACGGCTTTGGAATTTATCAAGCTGCCCTTTCTCAACAACCTTACCTGTCCCACCTTGCCATGCGGGGTGTGTTAATGGGTCAATATCAAGCTTAATAACATCACCTTCTTTGCCGTAGGTGCTGCGTGTTTTATACTCGGTTCCATCGGTCATCACTACAGTAATTTCATGATAATCTGGGTGTATATCGGCTTTCATCTTCTTAATCTTTCATATTCAAACTTGAATGAAGCGCATTTTTAGCGTTACTAATGCATAAATGCAAGTATTTTTTTAGCAAAGCATTATGTAAGGTTATAATATGAGTTGGTGGCAGCCAGAAAAATTTTCAAATAAGCGTATTTTTCTTGAGAAAAGGGCGGTTATAATGCGTGAGATACGCTCATTTTTTGAGAAGCATAATTTTACAGAAGTTACAACACCTTCTTTACAGATATGCCCAGTAATGGATGCACATATTCATGCCTTTAAGACGGAGTTACAGGGGGTAGATCTTAATAAGCTGCAAGATATGTATTTGCACACTAGCCCAGAATTTGACATGAAGAAGCTTCTATCTGCTGGAATGGAACGTATTTATCAAATATGCCAAGTGTATCGCAATGCTGAAGGATCTGATATTCACTCTCCTGAATTTACGTTATTAGAATGGTATCGATCCGGATCGGATTATAATGATTTAATAAGAGATTGTAAGGGTTTGCTACGATATATAGCGAAGGCAATAGGGATTAAAACATATATGTATAATGGCGTTGTTTCTAATCCATTTTTATCATGGGATAGTATATCAGTTTGTGAAGCCTTTGAAAAATATGCAGATATTGATTTAGAAAATATACTTGGCTGTAGAGATGGTTTTGCCAAATGCGCACAAGATATAGGGGTTAGAGTGATTAGCACAGATTCGTGGGAGGATATATTCCATGCAGTTATGGCAGAAAAAATAGAGCCAAATTTAGGGCAGCGGGTTCCTGCAATATTATATGACTATCCTATCAGCATGGCATCATTATCTAGAAAAAAGCCAGAGGATCCACGCTTTGCAGAACGATTTGAGCTTTATGTTTGCGGGGTTGAGATTGCAAATGCTTTTTCAGAGCTAACTGATGCAAAAGAGCAACGCATGCGCTTTGAAAAAGAGATGGAGCAAAAAAGCAACGTATATGGTAATATATACCCACCAGATGAGGAATTTTTCTTAGCCCTTGAATTTATGCCTCAAAGCGCGGGGATAGCTCTTGGCATTGATCGTTTGATAATGATAGCGACTAATGCTAAAAATATAGAACAAGTGCAGTGGGCCACCTTGCAATATTTGTAGTTTATTTAAGTAGCTTATTTAACTTATTTAATATGTATATACAATATGACATAGCAGATATATTAGCTTGCATTTATTTTATGACTTTGTTGCTGTGTTACTTGTGTAAAGTTACTACGCCTTGTCCTAGAATAAAGCCAAAGCACTATAAACAACAAACAACCTGTTTTTTTAAAGGGTAAGTTAAAAAACCATGCATTTTTCTCTGGTAATAGAGGTTTTTTTGGTGTAGTTAATTTGTTAAATCCCCAAATGGTTAATGCTTATATGTGGCTGCGTGCTCACAACATAAACCTTGGATTAGATAATTGTTAACAAGAAAGATAACGTGATGTCAAAAACCGGACCAATAGAATTTATACGTCAGGTCAAGAGTGAAACTAAAAAAGTTACTTGGCCGACACGTCAGGAAACAACGGTTAGTATGATTGCTGTTTTTATTATGGTGATAATATCATCAATTTTCTTGTATTTTGCCGATCAGATTATTGCTTATTTGATAAGAATAATTATGGGACTATAAAATATAATTACTTAAGTGAAGTGAAAAGGAGACTTCAATATGGCAAAGCGCTGGTATGTATTGCATGTTTATTCAGGATTTGAAAATAAAGTAGCCGAATCAATTAGGGAAAAAGCTGATAAGCAGGGGTTAGGTGATTATATTGATGAGATTCTTGTTCCAATGGAAGAAGTTGTTGAAGTTAAGCGAGGTCAGCGTGTGAACGCAGAGCGTAAGTTTTTTCCAGGCTATGTTTTAGCAAAATTGGATATGAATGATAGTGTTTGGCATTTGATTAAGGATACACCAAAGGTTAGCGGATTTCTTGGTGCAGGTGGCAATAAGCCTGTTGCAATTACAGAGCGTGAAGCGCAACGTATTTTGAAACAGGTTCAAGAAGGTGTTGATCGCCCTCGTCCATCAGTTATTTATGATGTTGGTGAGGAGGTGAAAGTTACGGATGGTCCGTTTGCTTCATTTAATGGAATTGTTGAAGAAGTTGATGAAGAAAAAGCCAAACTTAAAGTTTCTGTATCTATCTTTGGGCGTGCCACGCCAGTTGAGCTTGAATATAATCAGGTTGAAAAGTCATAATCTCTTGGTTTTATTAGTTAGGGGTGTAAAGAGGGACGAGAATATTTCTGATCTTTTTGTTTGGATTTGTACGTAATGGCAATGTAAAGCCCAATAACCAATATTGTATCAATGGCAACAAATATCACAAATGACCATAGCATGGAGTTTGTAAAGCCGTAAGCATGTAATCCCACGCTAAGCAGGTTTACTCCAAACCACGATAAGGCAACTATAACTGATAGATATGCCATACCTGCGATAACTGCGGGTTTTTTAATTTGTTTGCTTATATTTCCGTGCAATATCCATACCAGCCACAAAACAATAAGCAACGCACCGTTTTCTTTTGGATCCCAACCCCAAAACCTGCCCCAGCTTTGATCTGCCCAAATTCCACCAAGAACTGTACCTATTGTTGAGAATAATAGAGCAAGTAGAGATGCTTTATGAATATGTTTGAATATAGCATCATTATATTTTCCTATTGCCATATTTGTTAGAGCGTAATGGGCAATAATACTGGTGATAAGGCAAAAGGCATAGCCGATAGTAATGGTAATTACATGTGTGGTTAGCCAGAAATTAGTATTTAGAACTGCTCCAAGCATTATCATGCTGTCGCCGTCTTGGTTATGGGAAAAAGCTAAGAGATGAAGTGTTGTTCCTGCGCTTGCACTAATGATCAACCATAATTTTGCTTTATCTCCTCTATAGGCTATTAGCCCGTATAAGACCGCTGTGAACCCCACAAATATAATAGATTCGTATAAGGTACTTACAGGCGGTCTTTCAAGAATATAAATTCTGGCCATTATTCCTAAAAGGTGAATCGTAGCCCCTGTCCATAATAAAAAGTTGGCAATATATATAATATTTTTATTTATGTAATGGCTTATAATTAAAAGTAATAATGCAAAACTATAAAATAAGATACTTATATAAAAGGGGTTGGTGGAATTGTAAAAATACTCAATTTGTAGAGCATTATTTCTATTATATTCAGTTTCTATACTGCTTTTAATATTTTCAATACTGGTGTTCCATAGCGTGTTATTCTTGTCATGAAATGACATTGCTAGAGAGTGCCAATAAGACATTAAATATGGGTCTTTTGCTTTATCATTTTTGTTTATTGATATTTGCCAAGGGGAAAGCCATTCTTCTTTTTCATTTACTGGAATAATTTTAAATATTTTACTATGCTGCCCTGAATTTTGCATATTGGCGACGGTAAAAGAAAGGTAAGCTATTATCTGTTCTGTTTCGTTATATTTTTCAATATCATCACCTTTATTTTTAACAATATTTTTTACTTCTTTTTGCAAAATATCATTAAAAGCAATTACATCGATATAGCTAAGGCGTTTGTTAGTGTAAGGGCGCAGAACTCTAGGAGCATTATCAGGTAAAGTTATTGATAATGGTAAAAATAAAGACATACTGCTTAAAAGATTTCCAAGTAGCAGCGTATTTTCCTGTAAGGTTATAAAGTCGCTTTGTGCTTTTGTCCATTTATCTTCTGGTGTTTTTATTATTGATTTTAGAATATCTTGTTTTGCATCAAGAGCGATCATAACTTTTTTATATGAATAGAGCTTATCTTGTTGTTTTTCTAATTCTAGCATATTTAAAAGATCAGGATTTGATATTCTAAGAGATGGGATATTCTCTGCGGCGGCGGGGTTGAATAAAGTTTCTGCAAGCCATAAAGTGGCTTTTTTATCTTTGCCTGCTAACTGTTTGCGTAAAGATCTGGCAAAGCTGTCAATGGGCTTTATTCGCCCCTCATGCATGATAGGAAGTTTTGCAAAGGCGTTAACATCAATTTTATTATTATATTGTTTTGCCCAAACATTGTTTGTGCTAAGCGATATTATTGCAAATAATATGGTAATAAGGGGCTTATGAAACATTTTTCATTTTCCCTTTCCTTTTGGTTTTTTTTCGTACGAATAAATGAATTATTATGCCAATGCTCATAAGTATTCCAGAAATATAGGGAAAAGTGCGCCCTGCATTCCATACAACGGCAAGCACTGAAATATCCCCACTTGGGGTTGCTATAAATGATGATTGAAAGAAAGTGTAACCTTTGTAACGCAACGGATCGTTCATACTTATAAGGCTTTCCCACTGTGAGTTTCCGTCATATATGCGTACGCGTGAGCTGTAGGCTTTTGCCATTGATGTTCCAGGGTGCATTTCACGTTTGAATTCTATAAGTTCAATAGAAAAGGGGAGTTTACGCTGCTCTTTGCGAAGGATTAACTGATAAATATTACCATTTGATATTACTTTAGGAAGCTTTGGTACATTTTCTAAAACTTGGTAAATGCCATTATCTTTATCACTTTTTGATACCTCAAATACCAAACCAGCCATATTTTCTTCATTAAGTTTTTTAAGCTTATTGTTGCTAAGAACCATATGTTTGGCCATGCCAAAATAACCGCTATTATCGCCTGTTCTTTTCTCAATTTTGCAGTTACGACATGAAGTTATAATTTTTAATTTTATGGGGGTGTTATCTATTGTAATTATGTCGCCAGATTTAAGCCCCTCATGTTCAAATATTTGGATTTCTTTTCCGCTTTGATCAAGAATTGCAAATATGCGTTTATGATAGTCAGTTACAAAAACTTTCTTTTGCCCCTTAGCAAGGTCTATATATCCTTCATTACTAAATAGAGCGGTAAAAAGTCCGCCAAGAAGCAATAACATAGCACCTATATGAGTAATTATAATGCCAGAATTTTTTATGTTCCAAGGGCTTTTGAACATAATTTTAAAGGCAAGATTAAAAAATAATATTGATATTAAAACAGGAAATCCTGGTAATGGTATAAGCCCAAGCCACAATATAGGAGATGCAAAAAAAATCTTTGTTGCTTCGTATAATCCTATATATTTTTGTGCAACAGTTCCTATCACTAAATATATGATAAGGGCAGGCATAATATAATGCATAATTATTGGTTTTGATAAAATACCAGATATTTTCTTTGCAATATTCATATTGCTTTAGGTTGTACCTTAATGCATAAAAAAGTACAGTTTTTTTTAAATGCTCATTATCTTACATGTGAGGATAATGTATAGCAACTTGCATTCATTTTATGACCTTATTTATGCGTTTCTCACGTAGGTTACTGTTACTACAGTTTTGTCACTTACGCCTTGTCCTAAAATAAAGCCAAATCACTACTATATCTAGGATCACAACTT
>JALTAZ010000093.1 GCA_027075555.1 Micavibrio sp. | reverse complement strand
GCCCATAACCAATAATTTCACCATATATTTTTGCTCCTCTGGCTTTGGCGTGTTCATACTCTTCGAGAACCATTATTCCTGCCCCTTCGCCAATTACAAAGCCATCGCGTGCACTATCCCATGGGCGAGAAGCATCTTCAGGCGCATCATTATATCCTGTTGATAATGCTCTAGCTGCGGCAAACCCCGCTAGACCAAGGCGACATACTGCGCCTTCTGCCCCGCCTGCAATCATAATATCTGCATCATCAAGAGCAATTAAGCGCGCCGCATCACCGATTGCGTGTGTGCCAGTTGCACAAGCTGTAACCACAGAATGATTAGGTCCTTTAAAGCCATATTTGATAGATATATGACCAGATGTTAAATTTATTAGGGCGGCAGGAACAAAAAAGGGAGATATTCTGCGAGGCCCTCTTTCATTTAAAAGGGTTGAGGTTTTATAAATTTCATCTAGTCCACCGATGCCAGAGCCAATAAGGACGCCTGTACGTTCAAGTGATTCTTCATCCATTGGAGTCCAGCAAGCATCTTCAATCGCTTCTTTAGTTGCAGCAATACCATAAGTAATAAACTTATCAACTTTACGTTGCTCTTTGGGGGGCATAAATAAATCGGCGTTAAATTCTCCATCTTTCGGATTTTCATCTTTTGTTTTTGGAATAATTCCCGCAATTTGTGATGCAATATCGGATACATCAAAATCTTCAATCTTTTTTATACCACTTTTAGCGTTTGTGATCGCGTCCCAGTTATGATCAACACCATAACCAAGAGGGGAAACCATACCCATTCCAGTAATTACAACACGTCTTAGCTCGTTCATTTTGATTATCCAACCTTATTTTATATATAAATTATATAAATATTTTTTATACCTAAAATAATCGCAGCCCGCCAGGCGGGCTGAAACTTAAAAATACAAGAATAACATCAAATCAGCTATAATTATTTGCCGGAATTTTCTTTGATGAAATTAATTGCATCACCAACAGTTTGAATATCTTTGGCCGCATCATCTGGAATTTCAATACTAAATTCTTCTTCAAATGCCATAACTAGCTCAACTGTATCCAGAGAATCAGCGCCTAGGTCATCAATGAAACTTGCAGTCTCTGCAACTTTATCTTCTTCTACACCCAAATGCTCAACTACGATTTTTTTAACGCGATCGGCGATATCACTCATGTCTATTCCTTACCTTGAATTTCAAACTTATCTATAAACCTTATATAGAACGAAAAAGCATATGACTAGCCCCTTCAACTATGAAAATGGATTTAACATAGGAACAAAAGAAGATAAAGGTCTTTTTGCGTAAATTTGCGTAAAAATGAAAAGATATTCCGTAAATTACGATATGTATTAAATATATATACGTTAATTTTCTTGACTAATTATTGATAAAAGGGGTATAAGTTAGGCTATTCGCGGGATTTGAAGGATCAGCTTGCACCGCGTTACCAATGCTAAAGCGCTACAGCTCCAGTAAATCTGTCTGTGGTATCCGTAATTTAGGCTCGGGCAGAATTTGTTTCTTAAATAATTTTTCCCGAATTTTGACAAAAAGCTATGTCTTTGGGCATAGTATATGGATTGGAGTGATAAAAATATGGCGGTTAAAGATATAAGTAATCAAAAAAGGCAAGTTATAGATTCTGCGTATTTTAGAGATTATCCCGATGATAAAGGCGGATTGATTCTAGATTTTTCTGGCTTTGCTTCGGATCAACCCCACGATAGAAGCAATCAATTTATGGGATATTTTGAATATCCTCTAAGTGATAGATTTTATGCCGGGAAAGACAAAAAAGAAATACATGATCGCAGAAACAAGGTAGCTAGACCCAAGCTTATAGCCAAATTTGACGAAAGAGCCATTGGCGATGCACCTGATATTATATGTTCTGGAATGACCATAAAAAGAGCTGGGGAGATGCATATAGCTTTGCCTGAAATCTTTGACTTTACTTTACCAAATGTTTTGGCTGTGGCTAAAGATATTTTTAATGAATGTGGTAAAGAACGTTTTGAATCTGCTAATATGGTTATGATTGTTCAAAGAAACGATGTTAGTACTGGTGTTTCACATAGATCACATGTTTATTCTGGAACTTGGCATGATCATGTATCAGGTGATGAAACTTCAGATTTTGTTTACCTAGCTAGTAATGTATTAGGTACAGAAATGAAAGATGATAAAGATGGAGTAATTACTACCCCTGATAATAGCTTAAGTAGAATTGGCGGTGAGTGGCTACATAAATCCCCGCAAAATACAACGAATAATATTATAAGGCGTGAATGGATGGGAATAACGGTAAGTTTTATGCCATTCAAGTTTACCCGCAATTCACAATATCTGTGTGATAATCCTGCTATGATAACTGTGGATAATCCGAAGTTTGATGAATATAAGAAAAAGGCTCAAGACTATCTTGATAGAAATAGTAAGGGTTTTCGTGTTTTTGAAGATCCTATTGATCTTATAGATGAATACTCACCAGAGCCATCTTAGATTATAAGTTGACCAAATTTATATAAATATAAATTATAACTTTTGTAGCCTTAAGTATTTGTGAAATAAATATTACCTGTATATAGTAGTGCGTGCATAAAATTGGGGCGTTAGTTATATGTCAGAAGTCAATTCAAATGATTTATCAAAAATAAACCGCATAGAAGATATATTTGATTTATATTCAGGGTCAGGAAATAAAGCTAAGGCAGGAATAGAAGTTGAGCTGGCTTTTTTTAATCCAAAAGATGAAAATCTTGGTGTTATGAGCCTTTGTCAAAATCGGGTTTTAAAAAATTGTGCATCGGCAGTAATTCCTGAAGATGACTGGCTTCATAATGAACCTACAAGCGAGTTATTAGAAGTAGCTAGTAAAGCTTATGGTTTTACTGATGCTAAAAAAGTCTTAGATGATACAAATCAAAAAATCAAAATTTTGTGTGATAAGGCAGAAGGTCTAGGGCTTAAGCGCTCTTATTTTCAGGAACTTCCCGAACGTAGCGCAAGTGATTTATTATCACGTATTGTTGATGTTGAACGCTATAAAATTATGTATGCACCTTACCGTGAGGATATGAAAAAATGCGTTGAATATTTTGCAATTTGTAAATCAAATCAAGTTTCAATTAGTCCATATAATATGGATCATATGCTAGAAAACATACGCCGCCTTTATATTCTAGCTCCGTTTTTATTCCTTCTTACCGATAACAGTGCGGCTTATGTTGGGGGCAAGAAATATAAAGGCCATGCAGGAATGCAACTACGTTATAAGGGGCTGTTAGAAGGTCGTGGCGGTGTTGTTCCATATGCTTTTAGCGCAAAATCTGGTGAAGAATTTATAGAAAACCATATTAACCATGTATTTAACAATCCCCTTTTTATGTATTACGATCACAATGGACATCTAAGTAGAGTGCCATCAGGTAATTGGAATGTGACATTTAACAGTTTAAAAGATAAGGGGCTTAATACGGCTAGTAATTATTATTTAGCGCAGAGCCTGCTTTGGCCTGATGTTAAAATTGCTGCATTAAAAAATGATAATGGCTCTGTCTGCGGTCATAGATATGAGGCAAGAATGTTTGGGGTAGGGCTTCATCAGCATCAAAGCGCCTTTATTATAACTACTATGCTTGCATTTCATGAAGAATTTGCAAAATCAGTTGATTTGTTGCTTGAGGAATATGGTTTTTCCTCTTCTAGGCAATGTTATGATCTTGTTATATCATCTTACAAAGCGGCGCGTGAGCATAATGGCGAGTTCTTTAATATATCATATGGTAGTAAAAGCATGGCAGATTTTGCCAAAAGCTTTGCTGATCTATTAGAAGATGTAGTTGATGAAACCCCATTTGAAGAGCAGGCGCAACCTATTACAATAATTTGCCGAACAGGGTGCACCGATGCAAAAGTTAACCGCGCGTTATATCCAAACATGTCAGATGTTTTGAATTATCAACGTAAATATGAACGCCATATATTTGATGATCCTAATAAATGCGCTCGACAGATTTTTGAAAAAGAAATTAGAAATATATCAGATACAGTATGCTCAGCAGCTTAATTGATGTTACAATATCAGCAGCAACTACAGATATCTTTTTACTTGTTAAAAAAACAATTTAATATTAGCGCGTTTTTTCTAATGTAAAAGTTTCTTAAGTCTTAATTGCTTGAAAATAAAGAACTGATTATTAATATGGCTTGTGCATTAGTATAATTTTTTAAAATAAGGTTTTTAAGTTAATGACACTAGATCAGTCTATAGAAGCCATTTACAATAGCTTATTTAACGATAATAAAAATATTGATGAGCATATAAAAAATTTAAGAAAAACCATGAAGTCTGAAGGACTTAAAAAAGTAAAATTAGATCCTTCGCGCTTGGTTCAAAATAACCGAGAGGGGCGCAAACGCCTACAAAGCTATTTCAAAAAACGTGGTGTGTTGGTAGAGTTCAACTAATTATATTAGTTTTTGCTAACTTATTATTGGTTTACTACGAATAGTTTACTATCAGTGTTATTTTAAGAAGGAACAAACCAATGGAAAATATACATATAAAGAGTTTTTATGATTCTGATACAGGTACTTTTACGCATGTAATTGTTGATAAAAACACAAAAAAATGTGCAGTAGTGGATTCTGTTTTAGATTATGAACCAAATGCGGCAAGGGTTACAACGAAAAGTGCAGATAAGGTAATTTCATATATTCGTGATAATGACCTAGAAAATGAATGGTTGCTTGAAACACATATTCATGCTGATCATATTACTGCAGCATTTTATCTAAAAGAGCATATTGGCGGGAAAACGGCTATTGGGACAGGCATTGTAAAGGTATTAGAAACTTGGGTTCCTTTATTTGATACTTCTGCTGATACCCCCCTTACAGGAGAGCAGTTTGATGAACTGTTTGAAGATGGGCAGGAATTTGATATAGGTAGCTTAAAGGCAAAAGTAATACATACTCCGGGTCATACTCCGGCTTGCTCTACTTATATAGTTTGTAATGCTTTGTTTGTTGGCGATACTGTATTTGCTCCGAATTTAGGAGCGGCTAGAGCAGATTTTCCAGGTGGAAATGCCCGTGATTTATATAATTCTATTAAGCGCATATATAAATACCCTGATGATAATATTATATATCTTTGCCATGATTATCCAAAAGATGGAGATAAACCTATAAGTAATATAACTATTGGAGAGCAAAAATCATCAAATGTCATGATAAATGGAGAAACTGATATTGATGAATTTGTTAAAAAACGTGAGGATAGAGATAAAACATTGGCCGTGCCCAGATTGTTATTGCCCTCTATTCAAACAAATATGCGCTTGGGTGATTTTGGTGTTAAATCTGCGAATGGTATTCAATATATAAAGGTTCCAATAAATACCGTATAAAGCCACAAATATTGCTTTATCCACGTAAAAATACATAATTATGTTCATCTGAAAGGATATCTTGGAATTGATAGCTGTCAATATCAAATTCCTTTAGCTTTTCAGGTTGTTCTATACGGTTTTGAATTATATAGCGAGCCATAGCTCCGCGCGCGCGCTTTGCAAATAACCCTATTACTTTTGGTATGCCGTCTTTCATTTCCTTGAAGTGGCAAGTGATAAACTTGCCTTCTAGCAATGATGGCTTTACGACCTTTATATATTCATTTGAGGCAAGGCAGATTACGCTGCGGTTTTTATGGTTTTTAGTGGCATCGTTGCAAGCATTTGTAATTATATTACCCCAAAAATCATATAAATCTTCTCCGCGGGGGGTGGCTAACTTAGTTCCCATCTCAAGGCGATAGGCTTGCATTAGATCAAGCGGGCGCAATAATCCATAAAGTCCTGATAAAATTCCTAAATGTCCTTGTGCGAAATCTAAATCTTTTTGAGATAACGTATTTGCGTCTAAACCTACATAAGTATCGCCTTTAAATGCAAAAATTGCAGGGCGGGAATTTGCAGGGGTAAAGGGCGTTGAAAATCTTTGATAGCGCTCATAATTTAAATTTGTGAGTTTATCAGATAATTTCATTAGGCTTTTAATGTGCGCTTTTGTAGTGCATTTAAGAATTTTTGCAAGAGTTATAGATTCACCAAGTAAGCAAGGCTGCGAATATTTATCTCCAATCCATTCACTTTCAAAATCCAGCTTTTTTGCAGGTGATATAAGAGCGAGCATTATATTTACTTTCTAAATTATGTAAAACCAAGTTATATAAAGACGCATCCTAATCTGATTCGCCTGAGCAAGGCAAAGAGCACTTCAACCAATATTTTTAAACAGGGAGCTTTATTTTTATAATGTGGAAGGACGAATGCGACCCGAAAAAATTCGTTGGTGGCTGCTTCCTTTCGGACCTGACCGGGCTACAAGCGACATTTCGCCCGCACCGACCTTCCACATGAACTTATATAAGGTGTATTTAATTTTTTCAAGATAAATTAAAAAAGTATAATTGAGAATGATTATTACTTGCCTTTTAATTTCTTCTGATATAAAAACCTAAATGATAATCATTTTCATTACCAGTCAGGGGCTAATCAATGAAAAAAATTCTTATATTTGCAAGTATTGCTGCACTACAGTTTAGCAGCGTATATATTCCCGGTTCTTTTGCACAAAATACTGGTGAGAATCCCCTCCCTCTTATACATTATGAAGCTGAGAATATAGAAAATACCGAGCAGGCCTATAAAATATTAGGTGAAAAATCTGCCGCTATATTTGAGGTTCTTAAAGGTGATGGTGAACTTGATTTTGGTTCTTTTGAAGAAATTCATAAAATATCATATACTTTGGAAGCTGCTATTGATAAAATCCGTGATGAGAACGCGGCCGATTTGGATAAAGTGAACGCTATTGATGAGGCCGTTCAAGGTATACATTATTCTTCTGAAAATCAGAAAGATGAAGATGTTAGAAAATGGTTTAAATCCTTGCTTTCTGCTCTTAGTGATATTGATGATAAAAATCAGGCTAATATTAATAAAAGTTCTAAGCCTGTAAAAAAAGAATTTTATGAGATTATAATAAAAAATCATAAATTTTTACCAGTGGAGACAATTGTTCCAGCAGGGGTGAAAATTAAGCTAAAAATTATAAATCAGGATCCAACGCCCGAAGAATTTGAAAGTCATGATATGAACCGCGAGAAAATAATTCGCGGTAATAAAACGGCAACCATTTTTGTAGGGCCGTTAAAGCCAGGTAGATACCATTTTTTTGGTGAGTTTAATATGGATACAGCAAATGGATATATCATTGCAAAATAAAGTTTAAATCATTTAGGAGAAGTCTAATGTATGGAATAGCAACAATAGTTTTTCGTGAAATAATAGAAATAGCGCTGGTTATTTGTATCGTAATGGCTGCGACTAGGGGATTGCCACGCAGGGGGTTGCTTGTTTCCATGGGACTTGCTTTGGGTGCGTTTGGTTCGGCAATTATATTTTTATTTACTGATACGATTGCCGATTCTATTGATGGTATGGGGCAAGAGGTTTTTAATGCAGGAATAATGTTTGTTGCAGTTGTATTTTTAAGCTGGACAGTTATATGGATGAAACGCCACGGAAGGGAGCTTGCAAGTCATATAAATGCAGTTGGCGTAGATGTTATGACTGGTCGTAAGTCCTTTTATGTAATTATTGCTGTTGTTGCGGTTGCAACTTTACGTGAAGGCGCGGAGATTGTTTTGTTTTCCTATGGTCAAATTATTAGTGGTGTGGCAATAAGCGATATTATGTTCGGGGCAATGGTCGGTCTCGCAGGGGGGGTCGTTGTTGGCTTTGCCTTTTATTTTGGCCTTTTAAAGACAGTTAAACGCCATCTATTTACCGTTACAAGCTGGATGCTAATAGTGCTTACTGCGGGTATGGCCGCGCAAGGGGCTAATTTTTTAATTCAAGCTGATATGCTTCCTATGTTGTATCCGCAGCTATGGGATACTTCTTGGGCGCTTGATAGTGATGGATTTGTTGGAGAGATGGCAAAAGTTTTATTTGGATATAACCCGCGTCCAACTGGAATGGAGATGGTATTTTATCTTGTTGTTTTAGGAGGCATCGGTACAATGTACAAGTTCGTTGGCACGGCTAGACCAGAAAATATTAGATCACAAAAACAAGCAACGGCCGTAGCAGCAGAGTAATTTTAATAAATTTACTTAAAAATAGTACAAGAAACAATCATGGATATTTGTTATGCTTCTTACCTGTTTTAATGAAACTGGCAGGGGAGTCCTATGTATCATAACCAGTTTAGCCTTTTTAAAGGTAATCGTTTTGCTCCGTTATTTGCAACTCAATTCTTAGGGGCATTTCATGATAATTTATTTAAAAATGCGCTTGTTGTTTTGTTGCTTTATGGTGCTATAAATAATGGGGCAAGTGCAGGGTTTGATACAAAGATATTGGTTACTCTGGCCACAGGAATATTTATTCTTCCCTTTATTTTATTTTCTGCGCTAGGTGGGCAATATGCAGATAAATATCCCAAAGATAAAGTAATACGCATTGTTAAGGCGGTGGAAATCGGCGTGGCCATAATGGGCGTATTATCATTATTATATGGTCATATTGGATTGTCCTTTTTAACACTTTTTGCATTAGGTGCGCAGTCTGCCTTTTTTGGACCTAGTAAATACTCAATTTTACCCCAACATTTAAAAGAAGATGAGCTAATTGGTGGTAATGCCCTGCTTAGCACGGGAACATTTCTAGCAATCTTACTTGGCACCATAATTGGCGCAGTTTTCGTTGCTATTCCAGCTGGTATAGCGGTGGTTTCCTTCCTTTTAGTCGGGGTTGCAATTATGGGATATTTTGCTTCAAAACATATACCTGTCGCCCCAGCAGGTGATCCTGACCTTAAGATAAATTATAATATTATAGGAGAAACATGGAAAATTTTAGATCATCTTTTCACTTATAAACGTAGCGTAATTGAATCTGCTCTTGGCGTTGCATGGTTCTGGTTCTTAGGCGGGGTATTTTTATCACAGCTTCCTAATTTTACCAAAGATGTATTAGGTGCAAGCAATGATGTATTTACTTTATTTATGGTTCTATTTTCTGTTGGTATTGCTCTTGGGGGATTGCTGAATAACCGCCTTTTAAGAGGTAGAGTCGAGGCAGTGTACGTACCATTGGCGGCGCTTGGAATTGCACTTTTTTCAATTGATTTATTCTTTGCAGGTAACAGCTATCAAAATAATATTGTGCCGAGTGATGGTTTGTTATCCCTAATAACATTTTTGGGCTATTTTTCCAGTTGGCGCGTAATGGCAGATATATTTTTAATAGCCGTATGTGCGGGGCTGTTCGTTGTGCCACTTAATGCAATAATTCAGCATGATACGTCAGGTGAGATACGTTCACGCATATTGGCAGGTAGCGCAATTTTAAATTCCATATTTGTTGTAATATCTTCTCTTATCTCTGTATTTTTATTGTCACTAGGATTTGGAATTACAACTTTATTTTTGGCATGTGCTTTGGCAAGTTTGGTGGTTGCCATTTATATCTGCCAACTTATTCCTGCTTATTTCATGAAATCTATGATGCAGTTAATACTAAAAACTTTATATAAAGTTGAGGTTCGGGGTTTAGAAAACATTGAAAAAGCAGGTTCAAGAGCAGTGATAGTATGTAATCATGTATCTTATCTTGATGCGCCTGTCTTGGCGGCATTTCTTCCTGGAAAGCCAATGTTTGCGGTTAATAGTTTTGTTGCAAATTGGTTTTGGGTACGACCATTTTTAAAAATGGTTGAGGCATTTCCACTAGATCCAACTAATCCTTTCTCTTTAAAGGAGCTTATAAAAGAGGTGGAAAAAGATAAACATTGCGTGATTTTCCCAGAAGGGCGATTAACTGAAACAGGTGCATTAATGAAAATATATGATGGGCCAGGAATGATTGCAGATAAATCAGGGGCCATGGTATTGCCTATACGCCTTGATGGGGTGCAGCATTCGCCATTTTGCAGGCTAAAGGGTAGAGTTCCGATTCGAACTTTTCCTAAAATTACTATGACAATTCTTGAACCACGTAAATTTGAAGTATCTGAGGAAATTAAGGGGCGTGCGCGCCGTAAGGCCGCAGGGCGCCAGCTTTATGATGTAATGGAAAGCATGATGTATTTGACCAATGATAAAGAACAAACATTATTCGAAGCATTGATGAAAGCGCGTCATGTAAATGGTGATGGTGCAATTATTGCAGAGGATATAGAGCGTAAACCTATGAAATTCAAAAAATTAGTGCGTGGGTCTATTGTTCTTGGGCGTAAGATAACTAAAGGCACTAAAAAAGGCGATAATATTGGGATTTTATTGCCTAATTCTACAAGCACTTTAGTAACATTTTTTGCACTTCAAGCCTTTGGGCGCGTTCCGGCTATGCTAAATTTTTCTGCTGGAGAAAAGGCGATTTTATCTGCTTGTAATTCTGCTGGGGTCAAAAAGGTTATAACTTCACGGCGTTTCATTGATATGGGGCGTTTAGAAGATTTAATTTATGCAATGGAAAAAAATGTAGAGATTACATATCTTGAAGATATAAAGTCTAAAATCACTCCGGTTGACAAAATGCGTGGTCTTTATGCACATCGCGTTGCCGGATATATTCACCACTATCATGGGCGCGCCAAGCCGAGTGATCCTGCAATTGTGCTCTTTACTTCTGGATCAGAAGGCATGCCAAAAGGTGTGGTACTTAGTCATAAAAATATCATGACTAATATTGTACAGTTATCATGTCGTGTTGATTTTAATCGTCAGGATATAGTGTTTAATTGCTTGCCAATGTTCCACTCATTTGGATTGACAGGGGGTACATTGTTGCCCGTATTATCAGGGGTTAAGGTGTTCTTATATCCAAGTCCATTGCATTACCGCATTGTGCCAGAGCTTGTATATTCTTCTAATGCGACTATAATGTTTGGAACTGATACGTTTCTTAATGGTTATGCGCGTATGGCAGATCCTTATGATTTTTATCGTATGCGCTATATTTTTGCAGGGGCAGAAAAGGTTAAGGATGAAACGCGCCAGCTTTATGCCGATCGTTTTGGTGTACGTATTTTGGAAGGCTATGGAGCTACTGAAACCTCTCCGGGATTAACATTAAATTCACCAATGCACATGAAAAATGGTACGGTGGGCAGGTTACTAGCAGGCATAGAATACCGCCTTGAAGAGGTTCCCGGTGTTGATGATGGCGGGCGCTTATTCGTTAAGGGCGATAATGTTATGCTTGGCTATTATAAAGATGATAAGCCAGAGGTCTTGCAGCCCCTAGAAGATGGTTGGTATGATACAGGCGACA
>JALTAZ010000092.1 GCA_027075555.1 Micavibrio sp. | reverse complement strand
AATATATTCTCATCAAATGTATTCATTTTAGAGGTTTTTTCAAAGCATAAAACCCCATCACCAATATCCCAAACACTAGCTGAATCATTTTTAAGAACAGGGTCACTAGTTAGTTTAATATCACAAAGCAGCAAAACGCCATCAGGGCGAACAATGTCATGATATTGCCCATCAGTACCAAAATATTGGCGCTTGCCATCCTCAATACGATAAAATGATGCCCTTGACTCTGCCACTTGATCAAGAATTTCAGGAACTCCAATATCATCGTCAAGCAACTTATCGGCAAACCACTTCGCCCCAAGTGCATCAATCATCTCAAAAGGGCCAAATTTCCAATTGTAGCCTAACTTCATGGCTTCATCTATTTCATAAATGCTATCAGCAATTTCGCCTACTAACTCGGCTGCATAAAACAAGGTCTGCTTCAAAACTTCCCACGCATATTTGCCACCCTCATCATCGCTAGTTACTACGGCTTTTAGCCCATTACGCCCCGCATCAATACTCGGTAATTTTGGCTTGTCCGCTCTGGCATACATTGCCTTATCAAACTTATCAGAATTTATTACAAGAGCCTGCTTTTCCTTAACTCCCCTAGGTGCATCAGGGTTGAGCCTATAAAATCCACCTTTGCCTTTACGCCCTGTATAGCCATCTTCAATCATTTTATGCACAAAAGGGTAATCAACATAAATCTTTCTATATTCATCGTCCTTTGGCAATGTTGATAGTAGGCTTTCTGCAAGTTTTGGCATTAAATCAACACCAACTAAATCAATAAGAGCAAAAACCCCTGTTTTAGGAATTCCGCAGGGCCTGCCCATTACCGCATCAGCAGTTTCAATAGAAATTCCTTGCTTAATAGCTTCATTTATCCCAGCCGTTAGCCAAAAAACCCCTAGACGATTGGCAATAAAACCAGGAGTATCTTTACAAATAACTACGCCCTTGCCCAAACATACATCACAAAAATCTTTTACCGTTTCAATAGCTTCTTTACGAGTGTCTTTACTAGTGATTAACTCTAAAAGACGCATATAGCGTGGAGGATTAAAAAAATGAGTAATCATAAAATCCTGCTTGAAACGCTCACTTTGCCCCTTGGCAAGTTCATGCAATGGAATTGTCGAAGTATTAGATGAAATGATAGAATCTTTCTTGCGATGTTTATCAAGCAAAGTATAAGTTTTATGCTTTATTTCCAAATTCTCAACCACAACCTCAATAATCCAGTCAACATCAGATAACTTATCAAGATCATCTTCAAGATTACCGCAAGTAATTAGCTCTGCATTAGATTTACGCATAAAAGCTGCTGGCTCACTTTCAAGCATTTTTTCTACAGCGCTTTTGGCAAACGCATTCCTGTCCCCACCAAAATCTTCTAATTTGGGCGGAACAATATCCAACAAGACAACCGGCAAACCAGCATTTGCCACTTGTGCGGCTATCCCACTTCCCATTACTCCAGCACCAATAACCGCAACTTTTTTAATTTTATCAACCATTTAAACAGCCTCCAGAACAGTTGCTATACCTTGTCCACCACCGATACACATAGTTGCAAGAGCAAACTTTGCGCCCTCTCGTTTGAGCAAACTTGCCGCCTTACCAGTTATCCTTGCTCCTGATGTACCAAGAGGATGTCCTAAAGCAATCGCTCCACCATCAAGGTTAACCTTTGAAATATCCGCTTGCATTTCCTTTAATACTGCCAAGCTCTGAGCTGCAAAAGCTTCGTTAAGCTCTATAATATCAATATCATCTAATGATAATCCTGCGCGCTTTAACGCCTTGCTAGTTGCAAAGACGGGACCAATACCCATAATTTCTGCGGCACATCCCGCTACTGCCACGCTTTTGATTCTAGCCAATTTATTTAAACCATTTTTATCAGCATAAGCCTCTGAGCATATAAGAACCGCTGCACTTCCGTCTGTAAGTGGTGAAGATGTTGCCGCAGTTACACTACCATCTTCTAAAAATGCAGGTTTTAAAGCAGCAAGCTTTTCAACACTGGAATCAGGACGGATAGTCCCATCTGTTTTTATATCACCGATAGCAACAATTTCATCATCAAACCTACCGTTCTGCGCGGCAGCAGCGGCCTTTTTATGAGAATTTACCGCAAATTCATCTTGAGAAGCCCTATCAATTTCATATTTTTTAGCAAGATTTTCCGCTGTCTCACCCATTCCCATATATGCTTGTGGATATTCATCATAGATCGCCGGATTAGGCATTGGATTAAACCCGCCCATAGGAATGCGGCTCATGCTCTCTACCCCTGCACAAATAAATACCTCGCCCGCATCTAATTGAATCATACCAGCCGCACCATGAATTGCACTCATGGAAGATCCGCAAAAGCGATTTATCGTTATCCCAGCAACAGACTCTGGCAAACCGGAATGTCCTGCGACAAGCCTTGCTATATTAAACCCCTGCTCCGCTTCTGGAAAAGCGCAACCCATAATCAAATCTTCAATATCATCAGAATTTACACCACTATCTGCAACCAAAGCCTTAACAACTATTGCCGCCATATCATCTGGTCTTATTTTTGCCAACCCCCCTTTACTAGCAAAATGCATTGGTGAGCGTTTGAATCCACATATGACAACTGGTTTTTCCATGATAAATCCTTTTCTTAGATTTTTATTAGATTTTTATATTGATATACGCATCTAATAATATCAATGGTACTATGTTATAATCTATAGGTCTATAATCTTCCCAAATACGCCTAAGTAATATTTTTAAATTTTATGATTTGACAGAACGTAAAAAATAGGGCACTTGAAGAATAAATAAAGCTTTATCAGGAGAATAAAATTGAGCACAGCAATAGCAACAAATCCTATGGGATTAAAAAGAATATGTACCGAGTGCGGAGCAAGGTTTTATGACCTAAATAACCGCCCAATAATTTGCCCGTCATGTGAAACAGAATTCACAGGTGAAGTAAAAATAAAAAGCCGTAGAGGACGCACAAGCGCAGCAGATAAAAAAGAAGAAGTTATGGCTAGTGAAACCGTTACAAAAGAAGAAGAAATCATACAAGAAGATGATGACGGTGTAGAAGTGGTAAGTCTTGAAGATGTTGAGGAAAAAACTTCAGATCTTATAGAAGAAGACCCAGTTGTAAAGCTAAAAGATGAGGAAGAACTTGTTGATATTCCTGAAATTGACGAAGAAATAGACGATGCGTTAGTTGCAGATGATGATACTTTATTAGATGAAGATGAGTAATAGTGAAATTTTCAAAAGGGGCATATATGCATAAGATTATTGCCCCTTATCTTGTTGAGTAGAAATTTAGATAGAAATTAAAGTAATACGCCCTTGCATACTACGCGCTTTAAACCTCAAAGTGAACTTAATGATGAACAAGCTTCTATCCTAGCCGAAGCATTGGTTGATGTAGCTTTATCAAGCTCTGCAATAAGAGAGAATAACAAATATAATACCCCATGGGTAATCGAATGGATTACACAAGACGCGCTAGAAATAGACAATGTAATAAGCCGAATATTGCTGCAAATCGCTGCTTATAACCTGCCTATAGAAGATGTTGAAAAAGATCATATAACTATCGAAAATACACCAAATATAAACTGGCTAGAAAAAACCTATAAAGACTTCCCGCCATTTTCTATTGGGCCATTTTTTATTTATGGCAAACATTATAAGAAGAACCTACCAGAAGAACAAATAGCTTTACAAATAAATGCTGCTACTGCCTTTGGATCAGGAGAACATGAAACCACAAAGGGTTGTTTACAGGCTCTGCTGGATCTAAAAGGCAAGGGCGCATGTCCTTGGAATATCCTTGATATGGGAACGGGATCAGGCATATTAGCAATAGCAGCTTGGAAACTATGGAAAAGCCCGATACTTGCCGTTGATAATGACTATGAAAGCATAATAGTAGCCGAGCGCCATGCAAAAATAAACGGCGTTGCCTTAGGAAAAACATCACTCCTTATAGAATGCGGAGATGGTTTTAATGCTCCGTTAGTTGAAAAGCAAAAACCTTATGAACTTATTTTGGCAAACATTCTTGCAGCCCCTGTTATTGAAATGTCCTCTGATTTAGTGCGCGTCTTAGATGATAATGGTTACACCGTTCTTTCAGGTATGCTTAATGAACAATCTGATCTAGTAGCAAGCGCCTATGAAGGAGAAGGTCTTAAGCTAATAAAGCGCTATGATATCGGAGAATGGACAACTTTAATTATGCAAAAATCATGATATAGTGATTTGGCTTTATTTTAGGACAAAGCACAAGTAACTTTACGCAAGGAACGCAGCAACAAAATCATAAAACAAATGTAAGTTACTATAAAAGCAAAAATCTAGTTTTTTTCATCATCAGGTTTATTAATAGAAATATCATCATCCATAAGGATACGCTGCGCTGCGCCATCTAAATCATCATATTGACCTGATTTTATGCTCCAGATAAATGCCCCAAGACCAAGAAGGCCAAGAAATAAAGCAATAGGTATCAAATATACTAAAACACTCATTTACCTAACCTTAATCTAAAAGAATTTCCTATAACTATAATAGACGAACCCGACATTGCAATAGCCGCAATCAAAGGGGTTACAAGACCCGCTAAGGCCAGAGGAATTGCCACTATATTATATATTACCGCCAACCCAAAATTTTCTTTCACAAGTTTTTGATAAAATTTAGCAATATTATATGTTTCATAAACTGGTGCAAATTTTTCACCCATAAATATTATATCCGCTGCATTTTGTGCCATATCAATGGCCGTGCCTGGAGCCATTGAAACATCAGCTCCTGCTAATGTTGGCGCATCGTTAAGCCCATCACCAACCATCATTACCTTATGACCTTTACAACTTAACTCTTCCATAATCTTAAACTTTTCTGGCGGTGTAACTTCAGAATAAAACTTTGAAATATCACACTCTTTTGCAATATTTTCTACCACTTCTTTTCTATCACCTGACAAAATTATAATGTCTAATCCTTGTTTTTTTAGTTTGGATAAAGTTTCAACTGTATCTGTGCGTAGAGAATCCTTAAAAATGAATTTTATAGAAGAACGCCCTTCTATTGATAGCCACAACTCTATGTCACTTGATGAAGGATCATTATTATTTGCACACCAACTGTGGCTTCCTAACTTAACCAACTTGCCATTATACTTACCTTTCATGCCTTTACCTGCAACTTCTTGCACATCTTCAATATCTAAATAGTTTCCTTTATAGGCATTATTAAGAGCTTTTGACAAAGGGTGAGAGCTATGAGCAGCCAAAGACACAGCTATTTGCATTATTTCTTGATCATATTCACCTTGTAAAACTGGCTTTCCAACTGTCAATGTACCAGTCTTATCCATAAGGATTGTATCAATAACCGCCAAGCGCTCTAACGCATCACCTGATTTTAGTAAAACAGATTTTTTCATTAATTTACCACTAGCAATTACCTGCACAATAGGAACTGCCAATCCCAAAGCACAAGGGCAAGTAATAATAAGAACCGTAACGGCTATCAAAAGCGCATCTTGAGGAGCAATACCACCAACAAGCCACCAACCAAGAAAGGCTATAACCGCCATTGAGTGAACCACGGGGGTATACGCCTTTGCCGCCTTATCTGCCATTCGTACATATCGCGCTTGAGATTGCCCTGCTTTTTCCATCAACCTAACTATATCAGCAAGCAAAGAATCATCTGCTACCCTTATGGCCTCAATAGTTACCGGAGCAGATATATTTATTGTTCCTGCATAAACCTCATCTCCCGCTTGTATATCTGTTGGTAAAGTTTCCCCTGTAACCAGCGAAGTATCAACGCTGCTACGCCCTTTTTTTATAATGCCATCAACAGGAAAACTATCACCGCTAGCTACGCGTATAATCATTCCTTCCCTAACATCGCGTATAGCTATGCGCTTTATTTTATTGCCTCCTTCTATTACATTAGCAAAACCACTTAAAGTGCTAAGTAATTCACTTGCAGAAGACCTTGCCACCCCTTTGGCTCTCATATCCAAGTAACGACCAATAAGCAAAAAAAACATAAGCATAACGGCAGAATCAAAATAAACATGTTCACCTTGATTCATAGTTTCATAAAGACTCATACCACTAGCTAATATCAAGGCTATAGATATAGGAACATCCATATTTGTATGACCAGCTATTAATGCCTTAAACGCAGATCGAAAAAAGGGGCGACCCGAAAATATTATTGTAGGAATAGCAATAATTGCAGAAACCCAGTGCATTAAATCACGCGTTGCCACGCCCATAGTTTCAGATGAACTGCTCCATAAACCAACAGAGAGCAACATAATATTACCCATAGCAAAGCCAGCAACTCCAAGACAAAGCAGTAAAAAGTGCTCTTGTAACTTTGTTTCCTCTTTTGCTATATCAGGGGTGTATGGTTTTACACCATAGCCCAAAGATTCAACTTTTTTAACTAGGTCATTAGCATATTCATCTTCTCCTTGCCAAATAATTGCCAATCTCTTAGTTGAAAAATTTAGTCTTACAGATTTTATATCTTGCTCTTTCGCCAAGCTTGACTCAATTTTTTGTATGCATCCAGCACAATGAACGCCACTTACCAGTATAGAAAGCTGCTTATTACCATCTATTGCTCTATCGACAAGGCCTTCATACCCTAAAGCATTGGAATCTACTTCACCTGAAATTTGTAGCTTGTCTGATATTCTTTTACACTGTTCCATTTTGCTTTTAAATGAGCAACCCACAAACCTTTAAGTGGCATTTTGGGCATTGCTTCATATTCTCCATTACCTTTATATTCCATTTTTATATCAAAATCATACCCATCTTGTAATGGTCTTACGATATGCGCTTTAACATCAGCATTTTCTATATAATTTCCATTAACATCAACTAAACTCCACCTCAAAATATTATTATCAAATGAAACAATATTCTGTACCTTGGGTTGTGACTTGGCCTTTTCAATAATTTCATCATAAATTAAACCCTTTTTGTATGGATTATCTGTTATAGTGCCTGGAAAAGAATGAATTGCAGAATATATAAAAAAGCTATTAACACCAACAACCGTGGCAAAGAATAATATAAAATAAATCAATATTACTCTTCCATGATTAGATTTATTTTGAGCTTGCGAAGTCATAATTATTTACCCTTTTGTGTTACAAACACAGAATCATAGCTACTAGAGAGTTTTCCTGTTTCATCTACCAAAGTAAAAGTAATATCCCTGCGTTTTGATGGTTTTACATTAGCACTTACATAAATATGATACGAGCCAACACTATCTGCGGGGACATAAAGTTTATTTTCATTCATTTTTCCTGCTCCCTTAACATCTATCTTAGGGTTGTCAATACCACTTACAGATATTTTATATGTACGGTTATCGTGAGTTTTATTTAATATTTTTAAAACATAGCCATTTCTTATATCGCCATTTGAAAGTTGAACAAAAATCGGGTTACGGTCGTGCAATACATGTAGCTCTAAATTAGAACGTGTAACCAAAGAATAAAGCATTGTTAAGCTGACTATAGAAAGTATAGCAATATAATATAATGTCCGAATACGAAAAAATTTAAACTTTTCTTTCCCGCCCTTTTCCTCAGCCGCCATGTGACTTGCTGTATCATAGCGAATTAAACCTCGTGGCAAATCAACCTTATCCATTATATTATTACAAGCATCAATACATAGACCACAAGCAATACATTCCATCTGCAAGCCATCGCGAATATCAATTCCCATAGGACAAACTTGTACACAAGCCGTACAATCAATACAATGACCACGGTTTTTCCAACTATCGCCCTTTTTATGCTTGCCTCTTGGCTCTCCCCTTTTTTCATCATAACCAATGATCAAGGTATCTTTATCAAACATTGCCGATTGAAAACGAGCATAAGGACACATATAGGTACAAACCTGTTCACGAGCAAATCCCGCCATAAGGTATGTACTAAATGTAATACCAACCATAAAAGCCAAAACCGTTGGAGAAACATCAAACTCAATAAAACTACGCACCAATGTCGGTGCATCGTTAAAATATAAAACAAAAGAACCAGCCGTAGCCCATGCAATTAAAAGCCATATAAAATGCGTAATAAATATTTTTTTAATTTTATCAAATGTCCACTTACTATTATGTAGTTTTTTACGAGCATTCCTATCACCTTGAACAATACGCTCTACCCAAACGAACAAATCAGTCCAAACTGTTTGCGGACAAAGATACCCACACCAAACACGACCAAATAGGCTTGTTATAAAAAACAAACCAATTGCAGCTAATATTAAAATTCCAGTTAATATGTAAACTTCTTGAGGCCATATTTCTATCCAAAACCAATAAGCCTTAGCATTTTTAAGGTCAATCAAAACCGCCTGATCTGGGGCATTAGGACCACGATCCCAACGTAAGAAAGGGGTAAGATAATAAATGCCAAGAGTTATAATCATAGCAAGCCATTTTAGCTTACGATACTTGCCCCAAACCCTTTTAGGATAGATTCTCTCCTGTTTAGCAAAATATTGAATATCCTGACTATTTAGGCTATTCTTTTGTGCTTTGTGGTTGTTCTTGCTTGGCATCATCTGCCACTTTCTCTTTATCAACTTGACTAGACATATCATAGTTTTCATCTTCACCACCACCGAGTTGGTGAACATAAACAGCAAGCTCTTTTATAGTGTTCTCATCAAGACGATTTTTCCAAGTTGGCATTACGCCCGCTCTAGAATTATAAACTGTATAAAATATATCCTCACGTTTACCGCCGTAAAGCCATATCTTATCACTCAAGTTTGGAGCACCAAACTCACGATTTCCTTGGCCATTATCCCCATGACAAGTTGCACAATTTTGTGCAAAAACCTTTTTACCAAGGCTATAATCTTCAACCTCACCATGATCACCTACAGAACCAGATAATGCTAAAACATAGCTGACAACGGCATCAATCTCTTTACGATCTAAAAAACCATCCTTACCAAAAGCAGGCATCTGAGATATCCGCGTTTGTTCATCAACAGAGCGAATACCGTATTTAATTGTATAGTAAATATCAGATAATTTTCCACCCCATAACCAATCATCATCATTAAGGTTAGGATAGCCTTTAGATCCTTCCGCCCCACTTCCATGACAAGTTGCACAATTATCCTTAAATGCCGAAGCCCCACCTGCCATAGCAAAGGCATATAGTTCCTGATCATTCATAATCTGATCAAATGAAGCATTTTCAAATTTATCAAGATATTCTTGCTGACGTGCTAATATCTCTTTTTGACTTTGTGCTAACTCTTTAAATTGAGTGTAGCCCTTTGTTCCTTCAGTTGCCCCGCCAGGAACAGGCCATGCAGGATATAAAACCCAGTACCATACCGCCCATAAAATACAAACCAACCATACCCACACCCACCAGCGCGGTAGAGGATTATTAAGCTCTTTCAAGCCATCCCATTCATGTCCTGTTGTCTCAACGCCAGATATCTTATCAATCTCTTTTTTGTCTTTATCTGCCATTACTAACTCTCCGATTCTTTATCGCTTAGGGGAATTTGCGCCTGATCTTGATAAAATTTCTTAGCTCCGGGGCGAAACGTCCACATAATCACTACACAAAAAAATATAAAAAAGAACAATAACCCTATTAAGCCCATATCTGGATCAGCAAAAAAACTCTTCATTATTCCCCTCCTTCTACGGCCTTAGCAGATTCAAAATCAACCATCGTTCCCAAAACCTGTAAGTAGGCAACAAGAGCATCCATTTCAGATACCATATGTGGCTGATTATCAAAATCGCGCGCATTAACGCTTTGCCCATAACGAGCCTGCAACCCTGAAATATCAGCCCGTTCTTCACCTGTTGCCTGAGCGACCGCATCTTTTTGAGCATTTTCAATCATTTCATCTGTATATGGAACACCTAAAATCTGCAATGTACGCAAATGATCATCTAAATCATGTAGCTTAGCACCTCGCTTTAACAAAAAACCGTAAGACGGCATAATAGATTCAGGTACTAAATCACGTGGTTCTACTAAATGAGTGACATGCCACTCATCAGAATACTTACCACCAACACGCGCTAGATCTGGTCCTGTTCGTTTTGAACCCCACTGAAATGGATGATCATACATGCTTTCTGCGGCAAGCGAATAATGACCATAACGCACAACCTCATCGCGCAGCGGGCGTATCATCTGAGAGTGACAATTATAACAACCCTCACGAATATAAATATTCTGACCAGCTAATTCTAAAGGGGTATAGGGCCTTACACCATCAACTGGTTCAATAACTGTTTCCATACGAAATAGCGGAACAATCTCCACCAAGCCTCCAACCAAAACAGCCAAGGTCATAAAAATCAGCAAAAGGGCAGAATTTTTCTCTAGCTTATCATGCTTATCTAAAAAACTCATGCTACAGCTCCTTTAATTTGAGTGTTTTTGGCACTTATATACTCTTTCTCATTAACATCACCTCGGATAGTACGATAAAAGTTATAGGCCATAATCAATGCCCCTGTTAAATAGAGTATTCCACCCATTGCACGAATTGCATAAAATGGTTTCATTGCCATCACACTTTCAACAAAAGAATATTGCAAAAATCCCATTTCATCATAAGAGCGCCACATTAAACCTTGCATAATCCCTGAAATCCACATTGCAGTGATATAAAGAACAATACCTAACGTTGCTATCCACAAATGTATGCTTACAAGTTTGGTTGAATATAAACGATCCCTCCCCCAAAGATGAGGCACCATATAATATAACGCACCAAATGTAATAAATCCATTCCAACCCAGAGCACCCGAATGAACATGGCCAACAGTCCAATCGGTATAATGCGATAAAGAGTTAACGGCGCGAATAGACATCAAGGGACCTTCAAACGTACTCATTCCATAAAAGGCTAAAGAGATAACCATAAACTGCAATATAGGATCCTCGCGAAGCTTATTCCAAGCGCCTGATAAGGTCATAACACCGTTAATCATACCACCCCAACTTGGCATCCACAGCATAATAGAAAATGTCATACCCAAAGTTTGGGCCCAATCAGGCAAGGCCGTGTAATGTAGGTGGTGAGGCCCTGCCCATATATAGATGAATATTAAAGACCAGAAATGGACTATTGACAGACGATATGAATAAACTGGACGATTGGCCTGCTTAGGAACAAAATAATACATCATCCCTAAAAAGCCCGCCGTCAAAAAGAAGCCAACAGCATTATGCCCATACCACCACTGTATCATTGCACTTTGAACACCAGCAAACGCCGAATAGCTCTTAACGCCTGTTATATCAACGGGCAAAGCCAAGCCGTTGCCTAAATGCAATATAGCAACCGTCACAATAAATG
>JALTAZ010000091.1 GCA_027075555.1 Micavibrio sp. | reverse complement strand
TGACAGGTCGCAAAATAATTGTTGATACTTATGGCGGAGCCGCTCCACATGGTGGAGGAGCTTTTTCTGGAAAAGACCCTACAAAAGTTGATCGCTCTGCTGCGTATATAGCTCGCTATCTTGCTAAGAATGTTGTTGCCGCGGGATATGCAGAAGGTTGCACGATTCAGCTTTCTTACGCTATTGGTGTTTCTAAGCCAATTTCTGTATATCTAAACACTCATGGGACGGGAACAGCACCAGAAACTGTAATAGTTGATGCACTTAAAAAACTTGTAGATTTACGCCCTCGCGGTATTCGTGAGCATTTGCAGATGAATAAACCTATTTATGAGCGCACTGCCGCTTATGGTCATTTTGGGCGCACTCCAACAGATGATGGCGGTTTTTCATGGGAAAAAACTGATCTAGTTAATGAATTGCAACGCATTGTTGGTTAACGCATTATTGGTTAAATGACTAATAAGGGTATTAAAAATAACGATGGCTCCGCTTATGAACAGCGGAGTCTTTTTGGTCGAAGGCAAGGTAGAGCCCTAAAAGGAGAGCGTGCAAAGGCTCTGAGTAATATTTTGCCACTCATAGAAATTAATACTAGCCTGCTTAAAGAAAATCATAAAACTGATCCATCAGAATTCTTTGATAAAAAATTTAATAATTATCAACTTGAAATTGGCTTTGGACATGGTGAAAGGCTTTTAGAATTATTTCAATCTAACCCTGATATAGCCTATATTGGCGCAGAGCCCTTTATAAATGGAATGGCAAATTTTCTAAAGAATATCCCAACTAGCCAGCCAACAAAAAATATTCGTGTCCTGATGGATGATGGAATGATTATTGCCAAATCCATAACGCCTAATTCATTAGATAAAATTTTTATCTTAAACCCAGATCCGTGGCACAAAAAACGCCATCATAAGCGCAGAATTATAAATCAAACAAATCTTGATATTTTTGCTACTATACTAAAGCCTAAGGGTCAGTTAATAATGACAAGTGATGTTCCTGACCTTGCTCAATGGATGTGCATTCAGGCAAGCAACCATAAAGCGTTTGAGTGGGAAGCAAACAGCAAAGATAGCTGGCAGATTCCACCAAAAGATTGGATTGCAACAAAATATGAAAAAAAAGGCGCAAAAGGATCGAAAACAATGTCTTATCTATTTTTTAATAAAAACTGTAATTAAAACTTGATTTTATAACTATTTATGCGTATAAGGGCGTGAATTCCGGTCGATAAGATGCGGTGGGCTCAAAAAGAGACCCGCCTTTTTTGTTACCAAAATGAGAGAAAACATGAATTATACGCCGTTGGAAGAAAAAATTGCAAAACTTGCAAACTCCGTGATTGAAGATCTTGGCTTTTCACTACATCACGTCAAAATAACTGGTGATAGCGGAGCATTGCTTGTACAAATTATGGCAGAAGATAAAGAAACTAAGAATCTTGGTGTTGATGATGCTGCGAATATCAGTCGCGCTATATCCGCAATTATGGACGTTGAAGACCCGATAGATAGAGCATATAGATTAGAGGTTAGCTCCCCTGGGATTGACCGCTTATTACTTGATAAAGGTGACTTTGATGAATATAAGGGGTTTGAAGTTAAAATTGAAACTGCGATAGCTGCAAAAAATGGACAAAAGCGCTTTCGTGGATTTTTAAATGGAATAAAAGATAATAAAGTTCTTGTTAAAACTGATCAGGGTGATATTGAGATACCCTACTCATCTTTGAACAAGGCTAAACTCGTTTTAAGTGATAAACTAATTAAAGCTACAGCAAATTCTAGGAGATAAAATATGGAACTGTTGCAAGTTGCGGATACTGTTGCCCGTGAAAAAAATATTGATCGTGAAATTGTTATAGAAGCAATGGAAGAAGCAATACAAAAGGCTGGGCGTTCTAAATATGGATATGAGCAAGATATTCGCGCGCAAATTGACCGTAAAAGCGGTGATATAGAGCTTAAAAGATATCGTGAGGTAGTTGCAAATGATGATGAAATTGAAAATGAAGTTGCCCAACTTACACTAGAGCAGGCAAAACGTATTAAACCTGATGTTGAGGCTGGAGAATTTTTGATTGATAACCTCCCTCCTCTGGATTTTGGGAGAATTGCTGCACAAACCGCAAAACAGGTGATCATGCAAAAAGTGCGTGAAGCCGAACGTGCACGCCAATATGAAGAATTTAAAGATAAAGTAGGAGAAATAATTAACGGTGTTGTAAAGCGCGTTGAATATGGTAATGCTACTGTTGATATTCAAGGAAGGGCCGAAGGTCTCTTACGACGCGATGAAACAATTCCCCGCGAACCTATCAATGTAAATGATCGTATACGCGCAATCATATATGAGGTTCGCGAAGAATCTAGAGGTCCGCAAATCTTTTTATCGCGCTCACACCCTGAATTTATGTCTAAATTATTCACTCAAGAAGTGCCTGAAATATATGATGGTATTATTGAGATAAAGGCTGTTGCCCGTGATCCTGGTAGCCGTGCAAAAATTGCTGTTCAATCTAGTGATAGCTCAATCGATCCCGTTGGAGCATGTGTGGGTATGCGCGGAAGTCGCGTGCAAGCGATAGTTAACGAGCTTGGTGGCGAAAAAATTGATATTATCCCGTGGACCGAAGATCTTGGTAGTTTTGTAGTTAGTGCACTACAGCCTGCTGCGGTTACAAAAGTTGTTCTTGATGAAGATAATAATCGTATGGATGTAGTAGTTCCAGAAGAACATCTTAGTCTTGCTATTGGACGTCGTGGTCAAAATGTGCGCCTTGCCTCTATTCTTACTGGCTGGGATATTGATATTATTACAGAAGAACAAGAATCTGAACGTAGGGCAGAAGAATTCAAAACACGTTCTACTTTGTTTATGGATGCACTCGATGTTGATGATGTGCTTGCTCATCTTCTAGTTGCTGAAGGCTTTATTGATATTGAAGAAATTGCTGAAACTCCAATTGAAGAACTTAACCAAATAGAGGGTTTCGAAGATGAAATTTCTACCGAATTACAAAATCGTGCTATCAACTGGTTAGAGCAAAAACAAAATGAGCTTAATGAAAAGCAAGAAGAACTTGGAATAAATGATGATCTTATGAAAGCAGAAGGACTTCGTGCTAACCAAATTCTAATTCTAGGGGAAAAGGGCATAAAAACACTTGATGACCTTGCTGATCTTGCTGGTGATGAGTTGGTTGAGATATTAGGTGAAGGTCAAATCACAGAAAAAGACGCTAATCAGGTTATTATGAAAGCTAGGGAGCACTGGTTCGCAGAAGAAGATGCCAATGCTGAAAAAGCAGATGCTGAAAATAATTCCGATAATGATGAAGCAAGAGAAACAGATATTACAAATGGTAAAAGCACTTCTAAAGATGCATAAAAATCCTAATAACATAAAAAGGAGATATTTTGGTTTATTCCAATGATTTTATAATTAAAAACATACATACTCTTTTGCGTCGCAAAACGCTAAAGTACTTCTTATGCTTATGCGATTGTAAAAGGTATATATCGCACAATATATTTAATAATATAAAACAAAGACTTTGCACTTGCCCTTGAGCAAGTGTATATCTAACCGTGGAAAGTGATCAGGCAAGTTTTATGAGTGAAGAAAAAGAAAAATTAGAAAAAGAAAAAAAAGAAACAGGTAAAAAAACGCTTACGCTTTCAGGTAAGACGTTGAGCATTAAAGGTGGTTCTGCTCGTGGAGCAAGGACTCCTGCATCTACTGTTTCTGTTGAAGTACGTCGCAAAAGATCACATGGTGCTGTAACAAAAGAGCAAAAACAAGAAGATGAACATTTAACATCTAGCGAACGAGATGCTAGAGCTAGAGCCTTAAAAGCTGCTCTTAAGGGTGAGGTTAAGAAAAAAGAATTACCTAAACGCAGAGTAATGACGCTAGATGATAAAAAAGCTGAGGAGGCAAAAAAAGATGAGGAGCTTCGCAAAGCCAAGGAGAAAGGAGAGGCTAAAAAAAGAGCAGTTGATGAAAATTCTGAGAAAAAGGATGATTTAATATCACCACCAGAAATTCCTGATATTCTACCGCCTGTAAAAGAAGATGCAAAACGCGCTAAATCTTTTTCTAATGCTGATACTGCACCTACAGAAAGTTATCGTGATAAAATCAAGAAGGCCGCGCCTAAACCTGCAAGAAATGTTGGTGATCGCAGAGGTGGGCGTATTACTATTACTCAAGCTTTAAATAGAGATTATGAGCGTGATCGCGGGCCAAGCCTTGCCGCACAAAGACGAGCTAGGGAAAAAGCTCGCCTTGCTGCGCAACCATTTCAAGAACCAAAAGAAAAAACCATACGCGAAGTTATTTTACCAGAAACAATAACCGTTCAAGAATTATCAAATAGAATGGCAGAATCTGCACGCGAAGTTATTAAAACCCTTATGAAAATGGGGGTTATGGCGACAAGTACAGAAATGATTGATGCGGACACAGCAGAATTGATAATTGAAGAATTTGGGCATAAAGTAAAACGTGTTACTGATGCCGATGTCGAGATAGGGCTAGATGATCACGAAGATACCGAAGATGAATTAGAGCCACGCCCTCCTGTTGTTACAATTATGGGGCATGTAGATCACGGTAAGACATCATTGCTTGACGCATTACGTGAAACAGATGTAGCCTCTGGTGAGGCTGGTGGAATTACTCAACATATTGGTGCATATCAAATCGAACTATCTTCTGGTGATAAAATCACCTTTCTTGATACTCCAGGCCATGCAGCATTTACAGAAATGCGCGCACGAGGAGCAAATATAACTGATATTGTTGTAATTGTTGTTGCGGCTAATGATTCGATAATGCCTCAAACAATAGAGGCAATTAATCACGCAAAAGCAGCAGAAGTTCCAATAATTGTTGCTATAAATAAAATTGATTTACCCGATGCAAATATTAATAAGGTTAAACAAGATCTGTTACAGCATGACGTAGTAATTGAGGATATGGGTGGCGATGTTCAATGCGTTGAAATATCAGCTAAAAAGAAAGTTAATCTTGATAAATTAGAAGAGGCCATAATTCTACAATCTGAAATTCTTGAACTAAAAGCTAACCCTAATAGATCAGCACAGGGCTTTGTAGTTGAAGCAAAAATAGAAAAAGGACGTGGCTCTGTTTCTACAGTACTTATACAAAAAGGTACGCTGCGTATTGGACATGTATTTGTTGCTGGAGCAACCTATGGGAAGGTGCGCGCCCTAATTGATGATAAAGCAAGGCACATAAAAGAAGCTTTACCAGGACAGCCTGTAGAAGTTCTAGGAGCAAATAGCACACCATTGGCTGGTGACATATTCAATGTCACTAGAGATGAATCCCAAGCACGTGAAATTGCAGAGTACAGAACACAGAAAAGTAAGGATATTAAAGCAGCTAGCGCTGTTAGTGGTCGTACAACGATGGAGCAATTATTACTACAGCGTGAACAAGGCGAATCTACAAAACTTCCTGTCATTATACGCGGTGATGTTCATGGTTCAGTTGAGGCTATTGTTGGTTCCCTTAATAAGATGGTTGAAGAAAATGAAGGAATAGAGATAAATATATTACATACAGGTGTTGGCGGTATTACAGAATCTGATGTAATTCTTGCAAATGCTTCAGGAGCCTTAATAATAGGCTTTAATGTTAGAGCAAATACCCAAGCTAGGGCAATGGCAACACGTGATAAAGTTGATATTCGCTATTACAGCGTCATTTATAACGTTATTGACGATGCAAAAGCTCTATTGACTGGTATGCTTGCTCCGACTATTCGCGAAAAATATATAGGTCAAGCAAAAATTAAAGAGGTATTCAACATTACAAAAGTCGGAAAAATCGCAGGCTGTGAAGTTTCCGAAGGTTCAGTTAAACGTGGGTCTAAGGTTCGCTTGCTTCGCGATGATGTTGTTATTCACGAAGGAATGCTAAAAACCCTTAAACGATTTAAAGAAGAAGTTAAAGAAGTTAAAGAAGGTCAGGAATGTGGCATGGCTTTCGAAGACTATGATGATCTTAAAAAGGGCGATATTATTGAGTGTTTTGAACTTATAGAAGAAAGTCGTGTAATCGAGTGATACAGTAAAGATAAGTTTTATGTATTCAGCTACTCTTTTTATTATTTTTTATTAAAACAAATTAAAAACTAATGAAAAAACACCATAAGAATAAAGGTAATGAACCATCACAACGCCAAAGACGTGTTGGTGAGCAATTAAGACATATATTGTCAGAAACGCTACAACGCGGGCGTTTTGATAGCGAGTTACTTATAAATAAATCAAATAACATAATAGTATCAGAAGTTAGCCCCTCTCCTGATCTAAAACATGCAAGAGCATATGTAATGTCAATAAATGGAGAAAACATGGAGGAGATTATAACCGCTCTTAATGATCAATCTAAGATATTCCAAAAAGACATAGCAAGAAGATCAAATCTTAAATTCACCCCTCGTGTTAATTTTGTAACAGATAATTCTTTTGAAAAGGCGCAACATATTGAAAATATTTTAAGAAATATTCATATTCCTGATGATGATTCTTATGAGGAAATATAGAATATGAAACGAGGCAGAAAAAAAAAGGGTGATCCAATATCGGGTTGGATAAATCTTGATAAACCCTACAATGTAACCTCAACACAAGCAATTGGCAAAGTCAGACGCATTTTGAATGCTCAAAAAATTGGACATGCAGGAACTTTAGACCCTCTTGCTACTGGCGTTCTTCCTATTGCCGTTGGTGAAGCCACAAAAACAATATCATTTGTTCAAGATAAACTAAAAAAATATTCATTCACTATAAAATGGGGTGAGCAGCGAGACACAGATGATTTAGAAGGAAAAGTCATTGCAACATCAGATCATCGCCCTGCAAAAAGTGATATTGAGAATATCTTAAATCAATTTACCGGTGAGATTGAACAAATCCCTCCTAATTTTTCGGCTATTAAAGTCAATGGAGAGCGCGCCTATGATATTGCCCGTGATGGCAATACTCCAGAGCTTAAACCGCGCAAAGTCTATATTGAGTCATTAATATTAAAAGAAACACATAATAATGAAGCAGAATTTGAAATGTTATGTGGTAAAGGAACTTATGTAAGGTCTTTAGCTCGTGATATGGGAAAATTACTAGGAACTAAAGGCTATATTAGCGCACTTCGCCGCGAGCAAGTTGGATGTTTTACGGCTTATAATGCGATTTCACTGGACAAATTAGAGAAGATAGACTACCTTGCCGCCCGTAGCGAGGCTTTGCTGCCTTTGAAAATCGTGCTGGACGATATCCCGGCATTGAGTTTAACACAGGAAGAAACAGCAAAAATTCGCAATGGACAGTCACTTGAGTTTGTTTCTCGCTATAACTTCGAACGTCTTTCGAGTGTTGGTTTAGGTAAGAAAGAAGCTCAGATAGCTTTGGCTTTATTCAAAGATCAGCCTGTTGCATTGGTAGATCAGATAAGATCAAAGATAATACCTGTTCGTGTATTTAATTTGAACAAGGGTCATTAGACCAGAAACTATAATGATATTGAAAAGGAAAAGTGTAAATGTCTATCACAGCAGAAAAAAAAGCAAAAATTATTAAAGAATATGCAACAAGTAAAGAAGATACTGGATCACCAGAAGTTCAAGTTGCTATATTAACTAACCGCATTGAGGAACTCTCAAAACATATGCAGGTTCATAAAAAAGACTTTCACAGCCGTCGCGGTCTATTAGCTATGGTTGCAAGACGTCGTAAGCTACTTGACTACCTTAAAAGAAAAGATGAAGATCGTTACCAAAAACTGATCAAATCTCTTGGTATCCGCCGATAGTAAATATAACTTGTATTAGTTTTATAACTTGTATTAGTTAAGGCTTGCTCTAACATTCTTTATAAACTGCAATGGTAAGAGAAAGGATGTTAGAAACAAATGGTTATCAATAATAGATAATTTAAAACCGAATTTAGGTGTATTAGGCTTGGCAATATATCACAGGCCTACAGGATCATGGGTTACAGCCGTGATCCGTTTTTACCGTTACAAAGGGCTGTATGAAAAAAGGGTGGAGAAGAAGCATCGATTGAGATTAGCCGCAAAAAGTCAATTCTCAAGAAACTACATGGCGGAGACGGCGGGATTCGAACCCGCGTAGAGCTATAAACCCTAACACGCTTTCCAAGCGTGCGCCTTAAGCCACTCGGCCACATCTCCTAAAAAATCTACATACAAAAAACGCATGAATTGGCGCAGATTAGACATTATCCTTGAAAAATTCAAGTATATGCTTTGAGAATTTTAAATTCGTTGATAGAATGTTGATAGAATAACGCCACGATACTCTTAAATTAAAATCCACAAGGTTTTTCCAATGCGAAAATTTATTTTCTTTTTACTTTTAATTCCCGCCTTGGCAAGCCTAGGTCACGATATATATATATACCAACAAAACCCTGACAAAGGCTTTCATTTTTTTGCCATTGGTGCTTTATGGGATAAATATCATAAAGAAAGTCATGATAAATGGAAATCTACAGTAAAAGAAATTAGCAACTCTGCCATAGACACAATCAGCAACGTATCTGATAATAATAAGAAAAAAATCACCATTTATGATGAGACAAAACCAGCATTTATGGAAGAGTTTTTACAAACAGATTCCAAAGATAGGGCAACACAAATCAAACCACTATCAAATGAAAAAAATATTGACAAAAAAACTAACAGTTTAATTAAATTTATAGGAATTATTCTAGAACAGAAGGCATTTTTCTTATTCTCCGCCATAGCAGCAATAGCCTTTATATTAAACACAATTCTTAACCTTTTATTCAAATCAAAGGAAGGTGTGAATAAGGTGAAATATGCAAAAAAAGTGCACAAAAAAACGCTAGCTGTTAGAGCGCGATCACTCAAATGTCTTTAACTCAGAACTAAGTGGCAGTATATAGGATTACTATGTATATTTTTACATTAGTGTTAACATAAGCCTACGCAGATCCTTCATGATTATTTTTTTTGTAGGTCATTTTTTATAATCTTTTCTAATTCTTGAATTGGCGGATATTCAACCCTACTGGCCATGAATTTTTTAACAAAGACAAATAATATCAAAAGAGTAATAATGGCAATAAATATAAAAGGCGGCTTTTTATTATTATCATCAAAATAGGATTTTTCGAATAAATCAACATCGTTATCATCTTGTATTTGATCTTTTTCTGCTTCTGCTCCTTTTCCTAGAGTTTCGCTCTGAGCTTTTAGATCTGCTTCGGTATCCTCTATTTTATTATCCATTAACCAAATCCATTTTTATTTATACATACATTTTGTACATGGATTATGTACGGATTTTAACTTTAAAACAATATAGATCGCTTCTTAAAAATTTTGATTGCCGTTTGCCACTAAAATCCTTATCTTCCCTTGAGTTATTCAATTAAGGAACATCATGAGCCATAAATTAAAACATATTAGAAATTTTGCAATTATTGCCCATATTGACCATGGTAAATCCACCCTTGCCGACCGCCTTATACAAACTTGCGGCGGTCTAGAAGATCGCGAAATGAGCGAGCAAGTACTTGACAATATGGATATAGAGCGCGAGCGTGGCATTACTATTAAGGCGCAAACTGTGCGCTTATCCTATATTGCCAAAGATGGGATAGAATATCAGCTTAACCTGATGGACACCCCTGGTCATGTTGACTTTTCTTATGAGGTTTCACGATCTCTTGCATCTTGTGAAGGATCGCTTTTGGTTGTAGATTCTACCCAAGGGGTAGAGGCACAAACCCTGGCCAATGTTTATCAGGCTCTTGATAATAATCATGAGATTGTACCTGTTATAAATAAAATAGACCTTCCCGCCGCTGATATTGAAAATGCAAAAAAGCAAATTGAAGATGTAATTGGTCTGCCTGCTGATGAGGCTATACCCTGTTCTGGAAAAACTGGTGAGGGCATTGATGAACTGCTTGAGGCAATAGTAACCACCCTTCCCCCACCACATGAAGGTGATCAAGACAAACCTACCAAAGCTCTATTAGTTGATTCATGGTATGATATATATCTAGGCGTGGTTGTGTTAGTGCGCGTAATCGATGGCTATTTGCGCAAAGGGCAAAAGATCAAATTTATGAGTAATGGCGCCACCCGAGAGATTGACCGCGTTGGTATGTTTACCCCGAAAAAGGTCGAATTGCCAGAGCTAGGCCCTGGTGAGATGGGCTTTATCACCGCAGCGATTAAGGATATAAGCGAAACCAATGTTGGCGATACTATTACCGATGATAAGCGCCCTTGTGAAACTGCGCTAGAGGGGTTTAAGCCTTCTATACCGATGGTGTTTTGCTCTTTTTATCCTGCTGATGCCAGTGAGTTTGAAAAGCTCCGCGATTCACTTGGTCGTATTCGCCTTAATGATGCAAGTCTGCATTTTGAAATGGAAAGCTCTCAAGCCCTAGGGCTAGGATTTCGCTGTGGTTTTCTTGGTCTACTTCACATGGAAATTATCCAAGAACGACTAGAACGCGAATTTGACCTCGATCTTATACCCACCGCGCCAAGCGTGGTTTACAAAATTAACCTTACTAATGGTGAGCAAATAGAGCTTTATAACCCTGTGGATATGCCTGATGTAGTTAAAATCAAATCCATTGAAGAACCATGGATTAAAGCAACTATTCTTGTTCCTGATGAATATCTTGGCGGATTGCTGCAACTATGCCAAGACAGGCGCGGAGTACAGCTTGATCTAACCTATGTAGGTGATCGTGCAATGCTGGTTTACCGCCTGCCCCTTAATGAAGTTGTATTTGATTTTTATGACCGCCTTAAAAGCATATCAAAGGGCTATGCCAGCTTTGATTATGAGCTTGATGGCTATGGCGAAAATGACCTTGTTAAACTAGAGATCCGCGTAAATGAAGAACCTGTTGATGCCCTAGCGATGATTGTTCACCGCGATAATGCAGAAAGTCGTGGGCGCGGTATGTGCGAACGCTTAAAAGAGTTAATTCCACGCCAAATGTTTAAAATCGCTATTCAAGCGGCGATTGGTGGCAAGATTATTGCGCGCGAAAATGTATCGGCCTTGCGTAAAGATGTGACGGCTAAATGTTATGGTGGGGATATTACCCGTAAGAAAAAGTTGCTGGAGAAACAGAAAAAAGGTAAGGCAAAAATGCGCCAGTACGGCAATGTTGAGATTCCCCAAAGTGCATTTATCGCCGCCCTTAAAATGGGTGACAATTGATTGATATGATTGAATTGCCATGTTTTCTTCTTATCTGTTATATGTTACTTTTTATCTCATACTGACTGTATAAAGAAAATAATATGCACAATATTGTGGTAACAAAGGCATAGCCTTTAATTAATAACAGCATAATAGAACAGCATAATAGCCACAA
>JALTAZ010000090.1 GCA_027075555.1 Micavibrio sp. | reverse complement strand
ATGTTAAAACGCAATATTATATCGGATAAGTTTGCCCCAAAACAGTTTTATTTGTCAATCAACTTACAACTAAAAACGATAAATTTTATATATATTATAAATATAAAAGCGATAATTACGCTAAATCTTTCACTTTTAACATAAAAAATACAGTATAAAATCACAAAATTGAGGTTTTATAGCTAAGAATTTAGTTTATAATGACTTTTTTTAAGATACAAAGTGATTGGAGAATAATTTTGAAAGGAATCAGAAGACGCGGGCTTATGTATGTTATGTCTTCCCCTTCGGGCGCAGGAAAAACAACCATAACGCGTTCACTACTAAATAACAATGGTAATTTGGTTATATCTGTATCTGCTACCACCCGAAAACGTCGAGCAGGTGAGGTTAATACTCAAGATTATTATTTTGTTAGTCCTGATGAATTTGGGAAAATGGTTGATAATGGGGAAATGCTTGAACATGCCAAGGTTTTTGACAATTACTATGGAACTCCTAGAGCCCCTGTAGAAAAGGCATTATCAGAGGGAAAAGATGTAATATTTGATATTGATTGGCAAGGAACACAACAGTTATCAGAAATGGCACGCGAAGACCTTGTTACCGTTTTTATTCTGCCTCCCACAAGGTCAGAGCTTGAAAAACGCTTACGAAGTCGCTCTCGCGACACCTTGGAATCCGAAGCCGATATTAGAGGGCGAATGACAAAAGCCGCTGATGAGATGTCACATTACACGGAATATGATTATGTAATAATTAACCATGACATAGATGAAGCAATTGCCAAAGCTCAAACCATCTTAGATGCAGAGCGCATAAAACGTCGTCGCATGGTCGGGCTATCTGATTTTGTGCGCGGATTAAAGGATGGATTATAGGAATATTGCCAATTATATTTCATATAACAAGATCATCTATATCTTTGCATTGCTCTATATCATTTGGATCTATGCCTTTGTCGCTAAACATATATTGTGCAATATCCCCCCTAAATTTTGCTATCCCTTCATTATCCGTGGTTATATCCACCGAAAATCCTCGACTGGCAACTGCAAATTTAGGGTTATTGTCATTATCCAAAATTATAAGGGATATTCCGTTCCCCAATTTAGCAAAATACTCATCAAAATTTTTCTTAAAATCATTCTCTATCACATCTATAATCGGGTCTACACCAATTAGGTGTGGCATTGTACTTTGAAATTCATACAAAAATTCTGCAGGAATAATTGTCCCTATCATATCTCTATTTTTCATTAAAACCACTGCCCTTTTATTTTCACCTACTTCATAGGCAACTCTATCCCATTCACTTTTAAATAATTCTGATTTAGTAACAAGTAAAGATTCGGGATTATTTGTTATCCACCGTGCACGGTATGAAGATTTATAATCTTTAGCTTTTCTCATGTCCGATGCCCCACATTATCAACCTAAATAAGATGCAATAGCTAAATATTCAGAAACTGTCAAATTTTCTGCTCTTTTTTGAGGATCAATATCAAGAGCCTCTATTGCCTTAGAATAATCTTTTAGACTAGAGCGTATCATCTTTCTTCTTTGATTAAATGCTGCGGCACTTAAACGCTCAAGAGCACAAAAATCTGGCGCATCATTATTCAATATTTTAGGAGAAAAATAAACCACCGATGAATTAACCTTTGGCGGAGGAGTAAATACAAAAGGTGGCAAGTCATAAATAATTTTAATATCGCAGAGCCACTGAGCAATAACGCCAAGGCGCCCATAAGATTTAGTATTAGGACAAGCAACTATTCTATCCGCAACTTCTTTTTGAAACATAAGGCTCATGGATTGAAAAGAATTCATATCATTTCTAATTTGTTTTAACCAATTTATTAAAAGGGGCGTTGCAATATTATAGGGGAGATTCGCAACAATCACCCGCGGGGCATCACCCATTTGTGCCAAATTTATTTTAAGTGCATCTTTGTGCACAATTTCAATATCGTCACCCACAATGGGCTTTAAAGATGATAACGCCTTAACCGCCCTGGCATCAAACTCTATTGCCGTTACTTTTTTAACCTCTGATTTTAATAAGGAGCGCGTTAAGCCACCTGGACCTGAACCAATTTCAAAAGCGTGAACCCCCCTCCAATCACCGCCATCATGCCTACATGCTTCACTTACAATCTTATCGGTAATATTTATATCAAGTAAAAAATTCTGCCCCAGTGATTTTTGTGCGCTCAAATGATGTTGAGATATAACATCACGCAATGGTGGCAAATTTTCTATTTGCTGCTTGCGCTTTAATATATCTATATTAACCATCTATTTCATACGTATTTCTATAAATGATGATGACCTGATATCCATAAGATAGCGACGCTGTAATTTATCCATGCGCTGTGACCCTATATTATATTCTACCTGCTGTCTTGATGGCACAGTATCTTCTTTTAATGTTCTTTTATCCCTAAGAAATAAAATATGATAACCATCAGAAGTTTTTATAGGATCCGAAACCTGATTCTTTTTTAGTTTTGAAATTTCAGATAAAAGCTCTTTTGGTAATTGAGTTTCATTAACCCATCCTCTATCGCCACCATTCATTGATCCCGCAGATTGTGAGAATTGCTGCGCTAGTTTAAAAAAAGATGCTTTGCCTGATTTTATTTCCCTGACCAATTGCTGGGCAAGATTTCTAACCCTCCCCTCTTCTTTAGGGGTTTCAATAGGCAAATATATTTCCGCTGTTAAATATTCTGTAGTACCTATCTTAGATCTTATGCGCTCTAACGTATCATCAATATCACGCTTAGAAACAACCACCCTTGGGCGCAGTTTAACCTGAATAACCTTGCTCCATGCAACTTGTGCCTTTAGTTGATCATACATTGTATGAGGGTCAATCCCCCCTTTTTTTAACATTTTTAAAAATTGCTCTGGCTTTAAATTATTTTGTTGCGCTATTTGTACAAAAGCCGCTTCTATCTCTTCTTTACTAACATTTATCCCAAACTTTTTAGACTCTTGTATCATAAGCATTTCATTTATAAGCCCATTAAGAACCTGTTGAGCCAGTTTTTGCCTTACTTCATCGGTATCAGGCAACCCAGAAGACGCCACTATAAGGTGCATACGCTTGTCCAAATCACTTCCTGAAATAACATCTTCATTAACAATAGCAACTATTTGTTGCGTCATGCCACTTGCGGAACTTATCATTATCTGCATAGCAACAAAAACATATATTGCCGAAATTCCTGTAACTATGGGCAAGCGCCGTATTATGGACATATTCTTTCCTTTTAAACCAATTTTAATAGCTATTAAACTGTTTCTAATTTAGAGAATTTTCCACCAGATTTATAATATTCTAAATACTCTGGTAGAATTAAATCCATAATTTTAGGTTTAATATCTAACTCATCAAACCCCAGCTCTCCCTTGCTAAAAACACTATCGGTCTTTAGGCTCTCTACTTGGTCAGAAGTTACAAAGAAAGGCTCGGGCATAAAACGTAAAAATATGGATTGAAATTTAATTACGGAAAAAGGTATGGAGATAAATTTCTTTCTGCGCCCAGTATATTTGAATATTTTTTCATATATACCTTTTAAATCATATACCTCATAGCCAGCCAATTCATATATTCTACCTTCATGCTTTTCTGATTTATCAGCAATAATTTTGGTAATTGCTTCTGCTACATCGCCAACAAATACCGGTTGAAATTTGGTTTTACCACCACCAACAAGTGGTATAAATGGTACATATCGTGCAAGTTCAGCAAATTTATTTATAAAATTATCATCTTCACCAAACATAACCGATGGGCGAAGAATAGTAACATCAGGATAATTTGCTGCTACTGCCTTTTCCCCTTCAAGCTTGGTTTTAGCGTATTTTGAGCTACCCTTATCACAGCCAAGAGCGGAAATATGAATAAACTTCGAAACACGCTCATCAGAACAAACCTTAGCGATCATCGCTGCTAAATCAATATGAATTTTCTTAAATCTAGAACGCTTACCTCTTTCAGATAAAATCCCTACACAATTTACCACATAATCAGAACCTTCGACCACGTCATGAATACTATTTGCATCAGAATAATTGCAAAATATGGGCACTATCTGCCCAACCTCACCTAATGGCTTTAAAAAATATGCTTTTTCAGGAGCGCGAGCAGCAACCTTAATAGTAAAGCCATGTTCAGCTAAATCTTTTACCAAATATTTCCCTAAAAAGCCTGTTGCGCCGAATATGGTTACAATCTTGTCATTATGCATTAACATGCACCTTCTAATTTGGGGTTATATAATAGATCAATATGCGAGAATTTATATCATAACTCAATAGCTTTCAATCAAAACAAATAAAGCATTTGAGGACAAAATCTTGTATATATGGGCTAGCACAATGATTTACACGTAAGTTTATATCTGAAACCACTAAAGAGATGAATAGTCAAATATGCACAAGATATTTACCGTTTTAACAATTATAGCTTGCGCCAACACCACACCGATAACCGCTAAATGCGTGCTTGCTGATGATAATATACAAGACAATAATACACAAATAGTAGTTGAGTTATTTACTTCTCAAGGTTGCCCATCATGCCCGCCTGCTGATAAAATATTGCAAGAACTAGCACAAAAAGAGCACATTATAGCCCTCGCCTGTCATGTTTCATATTGGGACAAACCACAATGGAAAGATACTTTTGCCCAAGAATTTTGTGATATACGCCAACATGGGTATATCTCTATAGATGGAAAAAAGCGCGTCTATACACCGCAAATGATAATAAATGGTAAGGATAAATTCATTGGATCACGCGCAGATACTGTTAAATCAACCATTGAAAAAGCATCAAAATCACCATTGAAAATTATAGAAATACAAGCAACTGAACCAAATATGATCAGTATAGCTTTGCCCATATTACCTGATGATAATTATCACTTATGGGCCTTTGGCTATAAGAACACACAAAAGCAAAATATAGCTAGCGGTGAAAATAGCGGAAAAACCATTTACTACGCTAACCCTGTAATAAGCTATATCAATTTAGGTTCATGGCGCGGTGCAGGAATGGTTTATAATTTCAAAAAACCCAAAGAACCTATAGATGCTATAGCCATATTGGCACAACGCCTTGCCTATGGTGAGATAGTTGCCGCAGGAAAAATGGTCTTTAACAAAAACTAAACTTTTTCGACAAAACTGTCCATTACGCGCTTTGTATCGCCCTGCTCAAACTCTATATCCAGCTTATGACCATCAATATTTACTATCTTACCATAACCAAATTTATTATGAAATATCCTATCCCCACAAGTAAGGAGCTCACCAGATTCACTTTGAACCATGCGCTCAAATTTATGTGATTTCCTTGCCTTATGAATAAAACCACTAGAATCCCAATGACGCGAGCGCCCCGCTTGTACCATTGCACTTTGACTTGCTATATCTAGTAAATCATTAGGTATCTCATTAATAAACCTAGATGGAGTTGCATTAACCCAATTACCATATATTCGCCTGGTTGCTGCATGGGAAATAAAGACCCTTTTACGCGCTCTTGTAATTCCTACATATGCAAGGCGGCGCTCTTCCTCTAACCCCTTATTACCACTCTCATCAATTGACCTTTGTGAAGGGAACAGCCCTTCCTCCCACCCTGGTAAAAAAACATTATCAAACTCCAAACCTTTAGCACCATGCAAAGTCATAAGCGTTACATATTCACCTTCACTACTATCTTGATTTTCAAGAACCAATGCAACATGCTCTAAAAATTCCTGCATAGAATCATATTCTTGCATACCACTTATTAACTCTTTCAAATTTTCTATGCGCCCTGGTGCTTCGGGCGTTTTATCCCGTTTCCACATATCCATATATCCAGATTCTTCTAAAACCATTGCCGCAACTTCTGCATGGTTCATTGTATCAAGAGCGGCTCTCCAGCGTTCAAAATCATCAAGCATTTTCATTAATGTTGAACGCATTTTGGCACGCAATTCATCGGTTTGTGTCAAATCCATAATCGCATAATAAAGGCTTATACCTTTTTCTCGACCATAAGAATAAAGAGTATTAATAGTCGCCCCACCAATTCCGCGCCTTGGCGTATTTATAATGCGCTCAAGCGCTAGATCATCAGACTTTTGAACAATAACTCGAAAATAAGCAAGCGCATCCCTTATCTCCATCCTTTCATAAAATCTAGGGCCACCCACAACCCTATACGATACGCCTAGTTTAATAAATCTTTCCTCGAATTCACGAGTCTGGAACCCTGTGCGAACCAAAACTGCTATCTCATTTAGGGGTACTTTTCCATCACCCGATGCAGTGCGTTGAAGCCGTTCAATCTCTTCCCCGACCCAGCGCGCCTCTGCTTCCCCATCCCAAAGACCACAAATTCTGATCTTTTCGCCTTCACCTTGATCTGACCATAATGTTTTGCCAAGACGATAATTATTATTCTTAATGACTGCGCCTGATGCTTTTAAGATATTATTTGTTGAGCGATAATTCTGCTCTAAGCGAATAATTTTTGCACCTTTAAAATCTTGTTCAAATTTTAAAATATTTCCAACCTCTGCCCCGCGCCAGCCATAAATTGACTGGTCATCATCACCAACACAACAAATATTGCCAGAACCTTGAGCCAAAAGTCTAAGCCATAAATACTGTGCTACATTGGTGTCCTGATATTCATCAACCATGATATATTTGAACCTATGATGATACCCATCCAAAACTGCTTTATGATCTGGATTTTTTAAAATAGTAATCATGTGAAGCAATAAATCACCAAAATCGCAAGCATTTACCGCACGCAAACGCTCTTGATATTTGGTATAAAGCATTGGCATTTTACCATCTGCAACATCTCCCCCATCATCTGAAGAAAGCTGACCGGGCATTAAGCCACGATCTTTCCAGCGATCAATTATTGAAATACATGCCTTTGGCACCCATTTCTTCATATCAACGCCATGAACTTCCATAATCTGCTTTAAAAGACGCACTTGGTCATCAGGATCAAGAATAGTAAAATTGCTAGAAAGCCCGACCAGATCTGCATGACGCCGTAACATACGCGCAGCCAAAGAGTGAAATGTCCCCAGCCACCAGCCTTCAACTACTTGTCCACCCATTATAGAGCTAGTGCGCTCTTTCATCTCTAACGCTGCTTTATTGGTAAATGTAACTGACAATATTTGCGATGGATAAGCGCGCTTAGTATTTAACAAATGCACCAGTCTAGTTGTTAAGACCCTTGTCTTGCCAGTCCCTGCCCCCGCGAGAACCAGAATTGCGCCTTCAGTTGTTTCAACCGCTTCACGCTGTGATTTATTTAACCCATCAAGATAGGAAAAAACTGGCTGTTCAATTGATAAGGGATCTTCTATATCATAAATATCTTGCATGACTATAGATATGGCGTTTTCTTATCACTACTGCAAGTGTGAAATTAAAAAATTAAGAGCTCTAGACTTTAATAACCTGATTTCGCCCTTTGCGTTTAGCCTCATACAATCCTTTATCAACACGCCCAATAAAATCATCAATATCTTCGGTCTTTATAAACTCTGATACGCCAGCAGAAATTGTGATTTGAGCGATCTTTTTTCCTGTATTTCTATTTATAACTTCTTTTTTTTCAACTTCTTTTCTAAGTATTTCAGCCACTTTAAATGCACCAGATATATTTGTCTTTGGAAGTAAAACCGCAAACTCCTCTCCACCGTATCGCACAACTATATCACGCCCTTTTACACCTTGTTTTAATGTTCTAGAAACCAACTTAAGAACCTGATCGCCGACTTGATGACCAAATGTATCATTAAATTTTTTGAAATAATCAATATCCATAAGTATAAGACTAAAAGTATACTCAGGATCATCTCTTGACAAACCAATCATGCGATATATTTCGTGATCAAAAGCCTTACGATTACCTAAGCCTGTAAGAGAATCTGTCATTGCCTCCCTGCGTGCTACCTCAAGATCTCGACGCATATCTTCCATCATCCTTGCTGATTGCTCTAACGTAGTTTCCAAATTAGAATTACTAACAATCATCTCTTTTGTATCATCCAAAACATCAGATAAAAGGCGGGATAGCTCCTCCTTGCTTTCGCTAGTCTTTAAATTTTGATTTGCTTTTTCTAAATTATCGCCATATTCAAGTGCATTTTTTTTAGTTGAAGAAACAACATTGTTAACCTCCTCTATAGTTTTTTGAATTTTGTCACCAGCCAACTTAACAGTTTTTTCTTCACGATCTGCACTTAAATATTCTTGAAAGATCTCATAACATTTCTGGTTCTTAATTAAACCATTATTTTTTTTTACAGCAGAATCTACGATTTTTACCAGCTCAGGATCAGATTGAGAAAAATAAATAAACCATAGCTCATAATTTTCTGGTGTTGGAATTAGACCAAACTCCTCAATACGTTTCAAAGCAAGCTTTGATAACTCCCGCGCTTTTTCATGGGAATGAGAATACGTATTTGCCACTAATTTTTAACTCATATAATTTAAAAAAATAACAGAGCCATAAATACCCAAAAATTTAACACACCGCAACAACTAATCGCTTTATACAATATAAAAAATAATACTATGAAAAAGAACCAGCTCTGAATTGCTGCTCTATATCCGCGGTAAGCTGTGTTTTAACCTCTGGAACATCAACCTTAGTAAGGTCTAGATATGTTTGCACCGCACCAGAATCAAAACGTGTATCAGAAGCAAGAAGCGTAACCCCCCTAATACTATCACCTGCAAGCGAAACATCTAGAGAATCATATCTAGGAGATTCAGGAACTACAGGAACATTCTCTACAACAGAAGCATCTAATATAATTTCAACCATCTTCTCATTACCTGCATCTGCAGATGCATACATCTTATCTGCTGTTACCACATCGGCATAGTGTTCTTGTACATATTGATGATTATCAAGAACCTCCTCTAACTCATGCTCTACCAGCAACAACTCCTGCATTTCTGGCTGATCTAGACCATCAGAATCCGCGGCCAAAAACTCAGCTAAATCGTCAATTTCCATATTCTCCCAAGCCACTTCACTTTCAGGGGTATCATCAATCGCCGCCACTGCGGAACCACTTGCACTTGCCTCCATACGAGTATCTGCTGGTTTCGATGGTTGCTGAAGGTTTTTTAATGTATCTTCTAAAAGGGCTTTTTGCTGCTCTGGAGAGAGTTTCTTATCCGCCTTACTTAATTCCTGATTCACAAAATAGGCTTTTCCTGCAGTTGCAAAACTACCACCACCCACTGCTAGCTCCGCTGCAATATACATCATTGCACTAGCCTTACCAGCCGAATCGCCAGGTATCATCTGATCCGCTGCATCAAGAGGGTTAATACCCATTTCCTTTGCAGACTCTACAAACTTATCAAGAGCCTCCGTCTTAGCTTGCTTCCAATCTTGTTGAAAATTTGCAATTTGCTCTTTAGTTTCTTCCATCGCCATATTGGCCTGACGAGACACTTTTGCACCATCAGTTACAACCTTGTTAGCATCACGCTTCATACTTTGCGCATCTATCTTAGGGGGCGAATAATCCCTATCAGGAAACATTGTCTGCATCAATGTTTCCTCGCGCGTATTACCCTCTATTAATGACTGAGTAAATGTCTGGCGCTCCTCCCCATAAATTGGGTCGGGAGTAATAGTAGCAGAACCATAATCGGTCTTTTCATAGAAATCATCCGACGGGGCAGGAGCAGAATCAGGGCCCCACACCTCCATAATATTCCGCCCCTCAAGCGCATGAGGAGCCGAATTATAACCGCTACTTGCTACATCGTTAAAAGCTACTGTTCCAAGTGACATATACTCACACCTTAAAAATTCTTATCCATTCTATTCCCGCAATCCGATATCACCAGATTCACAAACCCTATCACTGTATAAGGGTAGTATAGCGTAATAAGCGTATAAAATACAAATAAAATGTCACAAAAACGCCATATTTAGCCATTCAAATTCATTCTGCGATAACTTAGCGCCTCTGCAATATCTGATTTATTAAGCATATCAGCACCGCCACCTAAATCTGCAATCGTTCTGGCAACCCGTAAGATCCTGTAATACCCGCGGGCTGATAGCTTAGCCCTTTCCACTGATCTTGTTAAAATACCACGTGTTTCCTCGTCCATTTTTGTGATCTCATCAAGCAATTCTCCGCTTAAGGTAGCGTTAGTTGCATCGCTTAACCCTAAACGCTGCGCCCTTTGCTTTTGGATATTACGAGCAGCCTGAACTCTAGCCGCCACTATTTTAGAAGAATCTCCTGTCCTCATCGCCTGCAAATCAGATATTTGCACCGGTGGTACATCAACATGAATATCAATTCTATCCATCAAAGGACCTGATATTTTAGCCTGATAGTCACTGCCGCATCTTGGCGCTTTGGTACATTCCATGTCAGCATCACCAAGATAACCACAACGACATGGATTCATAGCCGCGATAAGCTGGAACCTTGCGGGATAATGAATATGCGCATTTGCTCTTGCCACCAATGCATCACCTGTTTCAAGTGGCTGACGCAACGACTCCAGAGTTCCTCTTGCAAATTCTGGCAACTCATCAAGAAATAACACCCCGTTATGAGCCAATGATATTTCTCCTGGCCTAACTCTTTGCCCACCCCCAATAAGCGCAGGTTGAGATGCCGAATGGTGCGGGCTTCTAAACGGACGATGACGCACCAGCCCACCTTCAGGTAATATTCCCGCCAATGAGTGAACCATTGATATCTCAAGTGCTTCTTTTGGGGAAAGCTCTGGTAAAATTGCGGGCAAGCAGCTTGCAAGCATAGATTTACCACTTCCCGGTGAGCCAATCATCAACATATTATGAGAGCCAGCTGCTGCGATCTCAAGCGCCCTTTTTGCGCTTTCCTGACCCTTTACATGCGATAAATCAGGAATATTAAACACATTATCATTAGCAATTATTGCTTCGGGACGAGAAAGAACCTGAGTACCTTTAATATGATTTATAAGTTGAAGTAAATCACTAGGAGCTAAAATGTCAATATCACCCGCCCATGCAGCTTCACCTCCACAATCTTTGGGGCAAATTAAATTACGATCAACTTCTCCCGCATATATTGCCGCTGGTAACACGCCAGATACTGCGCGGATACCTGCATCAAGTGATAATTCACCTAACACAACATATTCTTCTAGCTCTTCTTTTGGAATAACACCCATTGCACCAAGTACCCCTAGCGCAATTGGTAAATCAAAATGACTACCCTCCTTGGAGAGATCAGCAGGCGCCATATTCACAGTTAATCGTTTAGGTGGAAGTGACAAACCCAAAGAATGGAGCGCAGATCTTACCCGCTCTTTACTCTCTGCAACCGCCTTGTCAGGAAGACCAACAATATTAAATGCCGGCAAGCCATTGGAAAGATGCACCTGCACGTCAACCGACTTAACCTCTATTCCTTGAAAAGCAACTGTATTAACGCAGGCCACCATTTAATTTCCTAAATATTTAAATTTCCTAAATATTTAAATTTCCTAAATATTTAAATAATAACTATTTATTGCACACATATAAT
>JALTAZ010000089.1 GCA_027075555.1 Micavibrio sp. | reverse complement strand
ATCATCTTGCGATTTAAGGGGGGCTGATTTTTCTGGAGCAAAAATAGGTGAAACGAACCTTGATAACACAAAAACTGAAGGAGCAATATTTGACCACAGCAAAGATAGGCCAGTATTTCGTATTCCCAAATAAAATAACCAAATAAATAATATGTATGATATATAAGTTTTTAAAGTTTGCTTTCCATTTCGGGGACGGCATCAAATAAGTCAGCAACAAGTCCATAATCAGCGATAGAAAATATTGGCGCATCTTCATCTTTGTTAATGGCAACTATTACTTTTGAATCTTTCATTCCAGCTAGGTGCTGGATAGCTCCAGAAATGCCAATTGCAATATATAAATCAGGAGCAACTACCTTACCAGTTTGCCCGATTTGATAGTCATTAGGAATGTATCCAGCATCAACTGCGGCTCTTGACGCTCCGATAGCAGCTCCAAGCTTATCTGCAAGTTTTTCTATAAGTGCAAAATTTTCTTTAGAGCCAACGCCGCGTCCTCCTGATACAACTATTTTAGCAGAAGTTAACTCAGGGCGTTTTGATTTGGATAGTTCGTGATTTATAAAACGGCTTACCCCCAAAGTAGATGAACTTGTGTATTCTTCCGTTCTAGCATTACTATCAGTTATATCTGCAGGTTCAAAGGCCGTTGTACGTATGGTAATAAGTTTGATTGAATCCATTGATCTAACTGTAGCAATAGCATTACCTGCATATACGGGGCGCTTAAATGTGTCACTGGATTTTATTGATATAACATCAGATATTTGTGCCATGTCTAAAAGTGCAGCAGCTCTAGGTAGAATATTTTTTCCAAAGGTTGTTGCAGGGGCTAATATATGTGAATAGTTGTATGCTAAATCAACAATAATTGGGGCTATTTCTTCGGCTAATGGATGCGATAAATGCTCAGCTTCTGCTTTTATAACTTTGCTGATACCCGATATTTGAGCCCCGGTCTGTACGGCCTTATCACAATTATAGCCAGTGATAAGCAGATGAATATCATTACCGAGTTTAGATGCGGCGGTAATTGTATTTAATGTTGCAGAGTTTATAGTTAAATTATCATGCTCTGCTAAAACAAGAATGCTCATATGTGTACACCTCCTTAAATATAGCTATATAGCCTTTGCTTCATTTTTGAGTTTTTCTATCAGGGTATCAACATCAGGAACTTTGATTCCTCCTTTCCTAACTGGAGGGTCTTCAACTTTCATGATTTCCAAGCGTGGGGAACAATCCACTCCAATTTGGTCAAGCTCAACAATATCCATTGGTTTTTTCTTTGCCTTCATAATATCGGGTAATTTTGCAAAGCGTGGCTCATTAAGACGTAAATCGGTTGTAATTATTGCTGGTATAGTTAGTAAGAGCGTTTCTAACCCTCCATCTATTTCGCGTGTTACTTGTATATTATCACCCTTTATGTCTAGTTTAGATGCAAAAGTTCCCTGCGACCAGCCTAGCAAAGCCGATAGCATTTGCCCCGTTTGGTTTGAATCATCATCAATTGATTGTTTTCCCATTATTACAAGCTCTGGGTTTTCTTTTTCGATAATAGACTTTAAGATTTTAGCAACAGCAAGTGGTTCTATCCCTCCAAGGTCAATGGGATTGTCTGTTTTGATAACTATTCCTCTATCTGCGCCAAGCGCCATGGCTGTCCTAATTTGCTCTTGAGATTTCTCAGAGCCAATAGTAACCACGATAATTTCATCGGCTTTGCCTGATTCTTTTAAACGTACAGCTTCTTCAACCGCTATTTCATCAAAGGGGTTTATTGACATTTTAACATGGGCAAGATCAACCCCGCTATTGTCGGATTTAACACGAATTTTTACGTTGTAATCGACTACACGTTTTATCGGTACTAAAATTTTCATAGCTGAATACTCCAGACTTGGAAATTATGAACCATTAGATTTTGAGGTAAAAAATAAGTCAGTGCAAGCAGTAATATCATATACTTTTGTAAGGTGGTATAATAAGGTAGCACAATATTGTACAAGTCTGTTATTATATTTTTCATTACAGCGCTAATGAAATGAGTTAATCTTTAAATATAGGGTGGTTAAAATACTATAGCTCCTAAATTTTATTATTTTCCTATTTGCAAATTATTTAATCATGGTTGAGATCATCTATATTTTATGCTTATCTCTATCTTAGGGTAGTTTGAATTTATAATAGATTAGTATAGTCAATTTTAAAATAGAAGGTTATTCATGGATAGGAAAAAAATTGATAACGTAATTAGCTGGTCAGTTAAAATATTATTTTCTTTACTTTTCTTGCTTATAGTAGCGTCTGTTGCAAATGTTGAAATTACCAAAAAGTCACCTGAGGAGATAGCTTCTATTTTGAAACAACAAAAAGAGGAATATATAAAATTATCTCAGGGGAATCCTGTTAATGAGAATTTACCTGATCCGTGGCCAGCTAAGATGAATAAACCCTATCCGGAGATTGAGCTTATAGACCAAGATGGTAATGAATTTAAGTTATCTAGCTTAAAAGGAAAGGTTGTAATAGTTAGTTTCATAGATATGTCTTCGCCAATATCTCAAGCTCAGTTTGGGGCAGCTCTTTCTGGGCCATTTGGTTTTACGACACAAGTTGATAAAATGGTCTATACATTTGATGATGTTTTGCGTAAAGAATTGGGCGGTGATTTTACATTGCCTCATGATGATGTTGTAGAGTTAGGTATAATTGTTTATACGCAAGATGGAGGTCAGGCAAGCGTTGATGACGCTAAAAGTTGGGCCGATCATTTTGATTTATCCTCTGAAGATGGTGAAATTGTTGCTGTGCCTAAGAAGGATATTCGTGGTGAGGAAAGTGATAAAATAATTACCGGTTTTCAGTTAATTGACAAAAACCATATATTAAGGGTTGATTCGTCAGGACCAAACCCAAAGCACAATTTGCGAATGACGCTAGTCCCGTTGTTACCTAAATTGTTACGCTAGCTTTACTTTATTTTTATAAAATTATTCAGCTTTTAAG
>JALTAZ010000088.1 GCA_027075555.1 Micavibrio sp. | reverse complement strand
GACTCAGTTAACATTGATCTATTAAGGTTAAAATCACAGTTAATTACGCCTCCGTCTGAGGACGTAAAAAAACGCCAAGAATATATTGAAAAGAAATTAAAAAGGTATTTGAACAGAATAAAAAAGAACAAGGAAGACAAACATACTGAAAATGTTGAAACAAATGAAACAAATATACAACAAACAGTAACAAAAGAACAAAACGATCAAGAAGAAAAAACAAAAAAGAAAATAAAGAAAAAGAAAATCAGACAAAAAGCAAAACCGCAAAAACAGCAGGAAAAGACTGATGGTAAAGAAAGCGAAAACACTTGAAGGATTTCCTTTTGATCCAATTCGTGACAATATTATTTTTGTTTTTGAAGATGTTCTTGCACGTGTATCGAACCACCCAGGTACACCACGATATCTAAAAAACAAAACAGACTGGGGGTTTGAATACGGAACCTATGATGAAGCAACAAGACAAGCAAGATGGGTTCGTGTTATTGCAGTTGGTCCAGATGTCGAAGATCCAGGAATTTTCCCTGGTGCACGAATTCTCGTCGAACCATTAAAATGGACTCCAGCAATTGAGTATAATAGAGACAATGTTTTCTGGATGACAAACGAAAAGTCTGTTGCAGCCATTGATGAATCGTTTCACGGAGGGAACTAAAAATGTTTCTTGTTGTTCTTCTCGCTGTAACTCTTTTAATAGCTGGTGTTGCTGGTTATTTTTCGATATATGGTCTAGGTGAAATTTTCTCCGGTGCGTTTTGGCCTGTAGTTATCATGGCAGCTTCTCTTGAAGCTGGAAAATTGGTCGCAGCTTCATATCTTTATAGGTATTGGAAAAAGATATCATTTTTGATGAAAACATATTTGATATCTGCTGTAATCGTTCTCATGGTGATTACGTCTGCAGGTATTTTTGGTTTTCTTTCTTCAGCATATCAAAAAGATGTGTTACCTTTGAAACAAAATCAATATGAAATACAAGCTCTGTTAACGGAGAAGGCAGAAGTTGAAAAACTAAAACTGGAAGCTCTCGAACGAAAGAAACAAATTGATAACGATATCGCAAGTCTTCCAAACAACTATATCACAGGAAGGCAACGACTAATGAGAAGTTATGGACCTGAACTGAAAAAACTTAGAAAAGATATTGAATACTATAACAAACGGTTAAGAGAAATTACACTAAAAGTTAACAAAATGAAGAATGAAAATATTCAAAGAGAAGTTCATATTGGACCTATTGTTTTTATAGCTCGCGTGTTTGATAAAGATGTTGATGAGGCAACAAAATATTTGATTTTACTTCTTATTTTTGCCTTTGATCCTCTTGCTGTTGTATTAACAGTCGGAGCAAATATTGCGTTTCTTGAGAAGAAAAACAACAAGCGACGCGGAAATACTGACTCAATAACATTTTTAAAAAATCTAGAAAACAATGAAACATTTGATAACGAAACAAAACAATTAATAAGGTCACTAATCAATACACTAGAAAAGACAGCAACAACTTCTCAACAACTGTCGCCAGATATACAACAGCTGTTAGGTAAAAAGCAAATAGACAAAGAAGTAAGAACTGGAAATCGTTGAAATTAAAAATTTTTTATGTAAAATCCCCTCCACGATTGTTGGATGTTGTTGAATAAGGATGAGATATGAAAAAACATCTTTGGGTTGAAAAGTATCGTCCAACGACACTTGAACAATATATCTTTCAAAACAAAGAAATTGAGAAAAAAATAAAAGAGTATCTTAACGAGAGATCAATTCCACATTTATTATTTTCAGGGCCAGCGGGTTTAGGAAAAACAACTCTTGCATTGTTGCTAGCAAATCACCTCGTAGATGAAAACGATATTCTTATAATAAACGCATCTAATGAGAATAATGTAGAAACAATCCGCGAAAAGATATATGGTTTTGTAACAACACTTCCTGTTGACAGTGAATTTAAAGTGATAATTCTTGATGAAAGCGATTATATTAGTCCTGCTGGTCAAGCTATTCTTCGAAGAATGATGGAAGAATATTGTCAAAGTGCACGTTTTATATTAACGTGCAATTATCATAACAGAATTATTCCTGCGATAAAATCTAGATGTCAAGAATTTGAATTTAAAGGACCTAATAAAGACGATATTGCTGAATATATCGCAAACATTTTGATTTCTGAAAAAGTAAAATTTAACATCGATGATTTATATAAGTTCATAGCTGTTGGTTATCCAGATGTTCGTAAAATAATCAATCTAATTCAACAGAATACGATCTCAAACAAATTGACATTTAAATCACAGCAAAATGATAGTCATGATTACAAGTTCGCTTTATTAGAATTTATCGAAAAGGACCAATGGGTAAAAGCAAGAGAATTTCTTGCAAATCATTTGTCTAATGATCAATGGGAGGAAGTATATAGATTTCTTTATGAAAACTTAGATAAATCGAAAAAATTCAAAAACAGAGAAAAATGGGAACAAGGAATTGTGATTATTGCTGAATATATGTATAAGCATCAATTTGTTGCTGATCCAGAGATAAACGGTGTAAGCTGTTTAATCCAGCTTGGATCGATATAGGAGCATGAATATGACCGCGAAATCAAACAAATTCGACATCTTTAAAATTATTAAAGATAGTGTTGGCGAAAAGAATGTTCGTGCTTGGGAAAGAAAACAGCAAAATTTTATTAAAATTCTCTCAGAAATTCAACCGCTAGAAGATAAAATAATTGATTCATTAGCTACAAAAAACAAAATAATTAAAGACATAGTTCAATTGCGTGAACAGATAACCAATCATTGTCCTCATCCTGATGAATTTGTTATTGAGAAAAACGGTAAAAAATATTGTAAGTTTTGTGAAAAACAGTTCAGCGAATATCCACCACAAAGACGTGTAAAACTACAAAAGTACAACGAACTCAAGCGTCTGGTTGAACATGTTAACAATATTGAAAACATCGTTCTAAAACAACTAGCAGAAAAGCAACCTCTAGTTGACAAACTAACAGAAATTCGTAATGAAATGATACAAATGTGCATTCACCCTCGTGAATATGTTACA
>JALTAZ010000087.1 GCA_027075555.1 Micavibrio sp. | reverse complement strand
TAATATTTCCTCTGCCTTGCTGGTTGCAACATCTGGCTCAATAACTAAATATCTCTCCTTAACCGCTTCTTTTTCCATAGCAGGTAAGGAAACCAACTCTAAAGAAGGAGAAGAGTTATCTATTTGCGCCTCAACCATATCAAGCCTAGAGGGCACAAACGCAATAGAAGGGCTTATAGAACCTAGCAAGCTGGTAACTGTTAAAGAAAATATAGCAATAGCTCCGACCACGTAACGAAGGCGAAGACGATTGCGGCGAGTTAGAAAGTACCTGTGACGTATTTTCACAATACGATGCAACCCCATTCCAGCCAAAACACTACGCGCTATAAACAAATCAATACTCCAGTAATCCAGATTTATAAGCGGCAAGTTGGTAACAGCCACAGCGAGAAAAAACACATTCCTCTATTATAATCTGCAAAAGTTTAGAATTAATTACCATAAACACCTAAATATTCCAAGCTTTCTAAATTAACAAATACCACATTTCCTACGACTAGCATAGATATATAGATATTATGCTATCAAAAACAAGAACTATATATAATATATACGCAGTCTCTAGGCGACCTAATTAATACCACACTCTTTTGTAATTGCCTTATAAGCGGCTCCAGAGCCTTTCAAGCTATACGTATCTGTAGTTAAAGTTCCGCGGGAAGATGTTCCCTTTACCACCATCTTTGAGCCTTTACGTATCGCAGTAGCCAACTTTGAATCTGCATCAGCATCAGGAGCCCACGCGGTATCATCTTGGGTAAATAAAACAAACTTTTTACCATCAATAATAACAGTTGCATCACTTCCTTGTTTATAAGTATATCCTGTTATATAGCTAAAAACATCTTTTGTCTTCTCAGATGGACGATGAGTAATAAGCGCAAAAATCTCACCCCTATTTGTATATTTACCCTGAGCCTTTTCAGGTTTACTGACCATATAGCAAACTTTGTTACCGCGCTCCATCAGTACATATGCGCTCCATTTACCAAATTTACCAACCTGCTTAGGCTGCGGTGCGGCAATAGAGGTTGATGTAAACCCACCAAAAACCATAAGAGAAACAAAAACATATGTAAAAAATATTCTAAGCATCACTGAAAACCCAAGAAAAATGAATGTAACACAAGATATATCCTTGTATTTTCAAGTTTATATAAATGATCCATTAGTTCAAAACCTAAAATAGATTTGATTGCAAATAATCCACAAAATCAAATTATCTAAAATTTAATTTAAGCTGAGGAGCTATAAATTTTAGGAAATAAATAACCATCAATATAATTGCCATTAAGAACCAAAATAGCGCATAGCCCGCATGATTGTTACTAATATTTATCTTAGTTTCAACAGCTATTGGAATTTTCAAATCCTTTCTTACCCTTTTATAAAGCCCCTTATTAAATATATTATAATAATATCTATCAATGCCCTTTGCTTTTGCTATTTCATTTAGATTTATATTATACAATATGTCCTTGCCCAATATGCTTCTTTGAGTAAAACCATTATTATCAAAGATATGACGCAAATAACCTGTGATCATAATAATACCATCGGGTTTATAAATATTATTATCCATGACACCTTCTATACCCAAAGGAACCCACCCACGATTGACAAAAACAACCTTATTATCAAAATCAACCATTTCAAAAGGCGTTATTAAATAATATCCTTGCATTCCCTTATACTCTACTGAGTTAACTAAAATTGCCTTATCATGTAAAAACCTTCCCTTAAGATATCCCTTTTTAATTATATCAGTAGAAAGATCAACCGATGGATCAATTGCCACTGATCTTGCATCAACAACATATTGAGCTTGCAAACGAGTTAAAATATCTTGCTTCCATGCTAGTCTTTTTAGCTGCCACACTCCTAAGGAGATAAAAATCATTAACGTTACAACGGTGCAAAATGTCGCCCAAAATGGGATACGTAGCGTCATCCCTAATCCTTTTGTATATGAATATAATGCAATACTGCTACGTACAAAAGGTAAGGAAATCTATAAATTTTCTGGATCAAAATCAGGGGCATCTTCCGGCATATAAATATTTTTCTTTACCCTGCCATTTGGCTCATTTTCTGTAATTGATATTTCCTTTACATGTGGCTCTTCACCAGAAGCCTGCGCCTTGGCCTCTACGGCTTTTCCATCTTTTACGGATATAACCTGTCGATCATCACCAGAATCATCTTCCGTACCCTCTTCTGACATTTCCTGCAAATATGCCTGATAAGCAGCAGTTTCTGCGGCAAACACTTTCCTTTCTATTTCTTTATGTTCATCCATCAACTCCGACCTAGGGGCCTCAAACGCCACGCGGCGACTTTCCAATGACGCTCTGAAAATCTTTGATTTTTCTCTAAAAGATAATTGCCTTGAATAAAGATCATAATATTCAACATAGGCACTACCGACATCTCCGCCTACAGCATCTTTTGCCGTATCCCTTGAATTTACAAGAGCCGCGGCCTCTTGAAGAGTTAGAATTTCCTCTTCCTCATCGGAAACATCACCTCCATCAGCATAAGAATATGAAAGGGGAATTAAGAACAAGCCAATAATCAGAAAATAAAACGCCACGCGAGTAAAAAACTTCATCGAAAAACTCCGAAAACAGTAAACAACTTGTACACACTACTATATTTTTTTAATTTAATCAAAGCGTTCTATAGATAAAGGTCCAAAAGATTGCGTTGTAGGCATAATTTCCATACGATTTACGTTAAAATGAGTAGGTAATGTAGCGCTCCACACCACAGCTTCTGCAACATCTTCGGCTGTCATATTATTCGTATTTTCATAAACTTTGGCGGCCCTTTCCTTATCCCCTTTAAACCTAACTTCTGAAAATTGGGTTTTAATTGTACCAGGCTCAATATTTGTAACCCTTATGTTTTTCCCCTGCATGTCAGCGCGCAAAGCAAGGGAAAATTGCTTAGTAAATGCTTTAGTAGCACAATATACATTCCCCCCCGGATAAGGGTAACTTCCTGCAATAGATCCAATATTTATTATGTGACCATTTTTTCGCTCTGCCATGCCATATAAAACCATGCGTGTCATGCGAATTAAAGCAAGGTTATTAACTTCTATCATGGTTTCCCAATCCTCAATATTACATTCATATGCAGGATCTAACCCCAAAGCCAAACCCGCATTATTTATTAAAAGATCAATTTCTTGAAAATCACTTGGTATGTGCCCTAAAGCCTGAAGCATGGCATCTTTATCAGTTATATCAAAAATACATGGATGAACAGGTACTGTATAATTATCACGAATATCTTGCTGTAACGAGGCAATCTTTTCACCATTGCGACCTGCTAATATCAAAGAACAACCTAGCTGCGCAAAACGCTTAGCAAATGCACTGCCAAAATCCCCTGTTGATCCTGTAATTAAAACTATTTTTGGTTTATATTCATATCCGTTTGAATACATAGCAAACATATCTCCCACTGCACTTACTTTAACACTATAAATATAATAATTTATAATATGATACTCTACATTATTTAAAACATTTACAAAATAGATTTAATAATCTCTTGCCATTACAACCCTCTTTGCTGTTTAAATAGAACATGCCCCTAAAGCCTTGATAAATTCACGTAAGACAAGCAAACAATTGCAGCAGTTTCAGCCCTTAAGATATTATATCCTAGATTTATTGATGTTACCTTATCATTTTCTATTATCATTGCTCTTTCATTATCATCAAAACCACCCTCCCCGCCAATTATAAAACCAATATCACCTCTCATGACATAAGATGATATTGGATTAGCTCTGCTTTCACGCTCTAGGCAAGCATATAAAGGAATATTAAAATCATGCTCTGCCAATAATTTAGAAAAATTTTTAATGCCATGTAACTTTGGAATATCTAGCCTCTCGCACTGCTCCACAGCTTCAATAATTTGCGCTTTCATACGCTCTTTATTTATTTGGCGTATAACACTGCGTGCCATCAATACAGGATGAAGATCAGTAACCCCAAGCTCTACCGATTTTTCAATCAAAAAATCCATGCGTTGCTTTTTAATCGGTGAGAAATATAGATGTAATAACGGCTTTTTGGCGTCTTGATGCCTTAGACATTTATCCAAAGCTATATCACAACTTTTCTTATCTATTTCCTCTATGCTCGCTAACCACTCACCATCTGCGCCATTAAAAACCCGTAAATAGTCACCTGCTTTCTTACGCAAGACATTCTTCAAATAATGCACATGTTCTGGCAATAAGGAAATAATTGCATTTTTTTCAAAAGCTGCATTGAGATATAGGCGCGGATACTTGTATATATTATTTATCATGGTTAACCCAATAAATACTAAAACATATACAGATATCAAGAGGCTTGCGTGGATAGAAAGATTTATTCCCGAAAGTTTTAGGGTTTATGCCTATTTAATGAGATTAGATAGACCCGTGGGAATTTGGCTTTTACTATTGCCAAGTCTTTGGGGAATTACTATGGCTCTTGGCAGTGTACAAAATAATTCACAAAATATTGACATACATGCATTATACATAATTTCCCTTTTTACCCTTGGTGCAATAATTATGCGCGGGGCAGGATGTGTTATAAATGATATTTGGGATCGTGATATTGATAAACAAGTAGAGCGCACCCGATATCGCCCGATAGCTAGCGGTGAGATCTGCGTTAAAAAAGCTCTTATATTTTTAGCTACATTGCTGCTTATAGCCTTTATTATTTTACTGCAATTTAATATTACTACTGTAATTCTAGGAATTATTACCCTCCCCATGATTATATCCTACCCACTTATGAAACGCATAACTTGGTGGCCACAACTATTTCTAGGGTTAACCTTTAACTTTGGCGTACTTATGGGCTTTAGCGCAATAGCCGAAAAAATAGAATTATCCCCTATATTACTTTATATCGGCGCAATATTTTGGACAGTTGGTTATGACACTATATATGCCCATCAAGATAAAGATGATGATAGCTTAATCGGTGTGAAATCAACCGCTTTAAAATTTGGTGATAATAGCAAATTATGGGTAGCAGGATTTTACGCCCTGTCCTTTATATTAATATCTGTCGCAATTTTAACTGATAAGCAAACCACAACACCACTTATAATTACACTATCCATTCTTGCACTACATTTTGCTTGGCAGATGAAATCATGGAATCCATATAATAAAGAAAGTTCTCTTAAAATATTCAGATCAAATCGCGATGCAGGACTTATAATATTGCTGATTTGTATGTTATGAATATCTCAAGTTCCGCTATATAAGCTTCTTAGGCGTTGTTCTGCCACTATAAGCATGCTTAGATCAAGCGTTCCTGCGCGTTTCAAATCAACAAACAGCGTATCAAGCTGTTTAAAGTGGCTACCGTGCTCATCAACCCAAATATCAACCAATGTCTTATCTCCAAGGGGTTTAGTACCACTGTAATTAACATCACGCAAAATACGCATAGTCATGCCGGCTTGAGATTCATATAGCTGATCCATAAGACCATTTGCAGCTTCATTTTGCCAATGATCTTCATGTGGCAGATATTTTACCTTTTGACGTAACCAGCCAAGATGGAAGCGCTCTCCCAATTCGAAATACGTACATGCGGTATTCTTAAGATTAGTATCTTGCTCTGATGAAATGCGTATAATATCACATGCAGATGACAATACGGGCATAAGCGCAATCCAATGAGCAAGACCTTGAGGAAGACCGTCTCTTAATAAAGCGCCCTCTCTTTGTCTTATAGAATCTCTAACATCTTTAGTCACCAATTCATCAATATTATCAACCATATTCTTAATACCAACACGATAGCTCCTAGCATCGGCATCAATATCCATGTTACGGCCTAGACGAGTTAAAAACCAAGTAATTCCATACTCAGTTAAATTCTCCACCTCGCGCATGGCTTTAAGCTGCACTTGGGCAGGTACTTTTGCGTCCATTGATTCGATCATATCCCAAAGATGACGCAGGTCAAACGCATCGCGTACAATAAGATAGGCTTGTGTGATTTCCTCAACCGTCGCACCTGTCTTGTTCATAAGTGATTGAATAAATGTAGGTCCCAAACGGTTAATAAGAGAGCTTGCCATCATAGTGGCGACAATCTCACGTTTCAGGCGATGGCGCAGTATTTCTTTTTCATATTTTTGCCCAAGAATTTTAGGGAAATAATCCATAACCCAATAATTCATCTTGGAGTTATCCGGTATTTTCGAAGCCAGCAACTCTTTAGTTAAAAGAATTTTAGCATAAGATAGAAGCACACAAATTTCTGGTCTTGTAAGCCCCTTTCCCGTACGCAAACGCTTATCTATTTCCTCTTGATCTGGAAGTCCTTCAATCTTGCGACTTAATTCATGGTTGCGCTCCATATATGTAATAAATGCATCATGAGCCTGTAATTTTTCATGAGCATTCATCTCTATCAATGAAATAGCTTGAGCCTGTTGGTAATTATGGCGCAACACATGATCAGCAACCTCATCAGTCATGGTCTCAAGCAGCTTATTGCGAGCCTTAATATCAATTTTACTGCCTTTTTGTGACATAACATCACTCATCAATATTTTGATATTAACCTCATGATCTGACGAATCAACACCAGCGGAATTATCTATAAAGTCAGTATTGATTGAAATCCCCCGCTTTGCCATTTCAATTCTACCAAGCTGAGTAACTCCTAAATTAGCCCCTTCCCCCAAAACCTTAGCACGCACATCAATACCATTTACCCGCAAAGCATCATTCGCCTTATCACCAACATCTGCATCGGTCTCACTAACAGATTTAATATAAGTTCCAATACCACCAAACCACAATAAATCAGTACGTGATTTAAGCATTGCAACAATTAGCTCATTTGGTGTTACCCTGTCTTTTGTAAGATCAAATCTAGCTTTAATCTCTGGTGTGAGTTTCAGTAATTTATCACTACGATTATAAATACGACCACCCTTTGACAAGATTTTCTCATTATATTGATCCCAACCAGCAACTTTATCAAATAAACGCTTACGCTCTTTGAACGAAGTTGCAGCATCTGGCTCAGGATCACAAAATATATGAAGGTGATTAAACGCACCGATAAGCTGGATATGCTTTGATAATAACATTCCATTACCAAATACATCACCAGCCATATCACCAACACCAACAACATCAAATGGCTGATTTTGAATATCATGATTAAATAAGCGGAAATGATATTTAACCGATTCCCACGCCCCGCGCGCAGTAATTCCCATTTTTTTATGGTCATAACCAGCCGAACCGCCAGAGGCAAAAGCATCATCTAGCCAAAACCCGTATTCTTGCGCCAAGCCGTTGGCTATATCCGAAAATGTTGCCGTTCCTTTATCTGCTGCAACAACTAGATACGGATCATCGTCATCTCTTCTGATCACATTTTTAGGTGGAATAATTTTCTTACCTCTTTGATTATCGGTAATATCTAATAATCCGCGCATCAAGATTTTATAACATTCCACCCCTTCTTTCATAAATTCTTCACGGTTGCTTGTTTGAGTTTTAACAACAAAACCGCCTTTTGAACCCATAGGAACAATAACCGCATTCTTAACCATTTGTGCCTTCATAAGCCCTAAAACTTCAGTGCGGTAATCCTCATGGCGATCTGACCAGCGAATTCCCCCGCGTGCAATCTTATCACCACGCAAGTGAATCCCTTCAACTTGGGGAGAATACACAAATACCTCATAAAATGGCTTAGGATCAGGGGCAAAAGGAATATTTTTACTATCAAACTTAAGAGATAAATAAGGCTTAGCCTTATTATTTTCATCACGCTGATAATAATTGGTTCGCAAAGTTGCCTCAATCAAAGTTTTAATTGAGCGCAATATGCGGTCATAATCACTAGATATAACTTTTTCTAATTCATTGTCTATTGCCTGTGCATATCCACAAACAAGCTTCGCAGATTCCTTTTTCTTGGACGGATCAAAATATGCCTTAAATAAATTAATTAGCAAACGGCTTATTTCAGGATTTTCAGTTAATGCTTTTTCAACATAATTACGACTAAAGGGAAAGCGCAACTGCTTGATATAGCGCACATAGCTTCGCAATATTGTTGTTTCATGCCAGTTTGCGTCGGCGCTTAATATAAGGCGATTTAAACCATCATTATCAACTTTGTTGTACCATATTTTCACAAAGGCATTTTCAAAATTGCGTTTAACATCATCTATTATTATCGTTTTGCTAATTTCTGGAGTTTCAAGCAGAAAATCATGAATCCATAAAGATTTATCTTCTCCCTTTGGCTTAATCTCAAAAGGAAGCTCGGCAATTACGCGCAATCCTATATCCTCTAATATTGGCATAACATCAGATAAAGTTACAGGAGATCCCAAGTGAAATATTTTCAAACGTATTCTATTAGAATCTATATCGCTTGGACGATACAAATCAAGAACTATACGTTTTTCAGAATATGCAGTTTCTATCTTTTCAATATCAAAAACACTTTGTTTTGCCTGATACGTAACCGTATATGAAAAAGGAAATGCCTCGGCATAACGCAATGTCATATCCGTTATAAACTGGTCATCATCATAAAAATCAGTCAAAGCCTGCGACAAGCGCTCTGACCACGTTTGCCCCGCTTCACGCAAACGATTTTCAATTTTCTTAGCATCAATTTTAGGGGGGGATTTCTGACTAATGTTAATTACAAACATAACGCGGGCAAATACAGAATCATCAAGAGTTGTATAGAAATTAGCGCATGTACCATTAGTTTCTTCTTCTAATATCGCCTGTATATCTTTTCTAAGCTTTGTGCCAAAACGATCACGAGGGATATATACAAGACATGATATATATCGCCCAAAAGGATCAGTCCGCAAGAATAAGGCAATACGTTGACGCTCTTGCAAACGAATAATATTGCGACATATTTTTAATAGCTCATCAACTTCAATTTGAAACAACTCATCACGGGGATATTTTTCCAGTATATGACGAAGAGCCTTAGAATCATGTGAGCCCCTTAAATACCCAGACTCCTTCATAGCTTGCTCAACCTTAACGCGCAAATAAGGAATATCACTTACACTTCTTGAGTAAGTAACAGAAGTAAACAACCCTAAAAATAGCCGCTCACCAACCACATTACCTTGTGCGTCATATATTTTAACCGCAATGCAATCCATAGGTACGCGCCTATGAACCGTAGATAGACGGTTAGTTTTTGATATAGAAACAGGGGGCAAATTGCGACGTAACTCTTGCAGATTCCTCGGAAGCCCTTCGCTAGATTCCATTATATATGCGGGTGTAATATCATCGTGCAAAAGCCCAAGACTAGAACCCTTTATCGTTCTACTACGCACGCCTTCCTTGCCTTCTATAAATGCATATTCACGATAACCAAGCAAAGTGAAATTATTATTATATAAATAATCTAAAAACGCACAATGTTCCTGAATTTCGGCCGCAGGTCTATTTGTTCTTGCCGTATTCAACGCCTCTGAAGCCTCTTTCAGCTTAGATAGCATTTCTTGCCAATCCCTGTTTGCGTGATACACATCTTCTAAAACCGTATAAAGGCTATCCCTAAGATTTGAAACCGCCTCATCAGACAAGGTTTCATATATTTGAACATGAATATGCGCTTGACGATGATAACCATCTTCGGCCTGAGCCTTAACATCTTTTAAATTACCTCTTTCATCATAAGATGTATAAGTATTTGGATGTATTAAAATACCAATTAAAATATTATTTTTGTTGATATCCGCAGCAACCGAATCAACTAAAAATGCCATATCATCGCTTACAATATCAATTACAGTCTTACGGCATTTACCCTCTTCCATATCAGGGCAATAAATACTTAACTTAGGCGCCCCCTTTTCACGAGACTTCGCCAATTGCCAATGCGAAGCCGCCATTGATGCCAATATTTGAGGATCAAAAAACTCCAGATCCTCTTTCATCATTTTGCCACATAATATTTCGAGCATTTTAATCATTCCTGCGGGAGATTTTGCAGGAAGTGCCTTGCGCGCACCTTCTAGCAGAAGGTTGAAATCTTTTTTTAATTTAGTCATTTAATTTTACCGCTTTGGAATTTGTTATTCGATAAGGGCATACTAAGGATAAAAAATCCGCTGGTCTAGTGGATATTGCCATATATAAGTGAAAAATAAACTAATATTTTACTGTGCAATGCACAAAGTTATATGCTCTTAACACTATAATAATTTTGTGATTTCCATTATTTTGTTTATGATCTTATATCAGCATATAATACAAAATTATAAAAAAAGAAGAGCAATCATAATGTCATTAAAAGGAAAAACAGCACTTATCACAGGCTCTACTAGCGGCATTGGGCTTGGCATTGCCAGCGCATTTGCAAAAGAGGGCATAAACCTTGTTATTAACGGCTTTGGCGATGCTGATAAAATTGAAAAAGAGCGAGAAAAACTCGAATCTCTTGGGGTTAAGGTCATTTACGATGGCGCAGACATGACAAAGCCTGAAGAAATCACCGCAATGGTAAAAAGCGCAGAGGAAGAATTTGGCAATATAGATATTCTTGTAAATAACGCAGGCATACAGCACGTATCCCCGATAGAGGACTTTCCCGAAGAAAAATGGAATACCATCGTAGCCATAAACATGTCTTCTAGCTTTCATACTACTAAAGCAGCAATTACGGGTATGAGGAAAGCTGGCTGGGGTAGGGTTATAAATATGTGCTCTGCTCATGGAAATGTTGCCTCACCATATAAAAGTGCATATGTTGCTGCCAAACATGGTGTTTTGGGCTTTACCAAAACTATTGCTCTGGAAGTAGCGCAAGATAACATAACTTGCAACGCAATTTGCCCAGGCTATGTGTTTACTCCGCTAGTTGAAAATCAAATCGCAGATACTGCCAAAGCGCGGGGAATCACCGAAGACGAGGTCATAAATGATGTCTTACTAAAAGCACAATGGACAAAGAAATTTGTTACCGTTGAACAAGTTGCAGGCATAGCGCTGTTTTTATGTTCTGATACAGCAGAAAATATCACAGGAACAGACATAACCGTTGATGGTGGCTGGACTGCGGCATAGAACGCCTGAATTTATTTCTTTTTTCTAATCTTACGGCGCAAGCTGGCACGCTGTGATCTTATATCGTCAATTAGAGGTCCGCCCGCCCTTACGGGACGCTCGGCAAACCTTCCCATAGAGATCATTCTATCATACATTAAAATAGCCGCGGCAACGCCAACATTAACACAAAATTTCATCGGAATTTTTACTATATGATGACATTGATCTGTAATTACAGGTGATAAACTCCCCATTTCTGGCCCTAAAATATAAGCCGCCCTTTTAGGGTGACGAAAACTCGGAAGCTCTATCGATTCATCAACAAACTCTACCCCAACTAGCGTAGATTCTATTGGTAATGATAATTCCTCTGATTTTGAATATTGATAATAAGGCAAATGATCAAAAGCATCAGAAGTATCGCTTATACGCAAAGCATTTATATCGACATCGGGGGTAATGGCAAAAAAGAAACTTGCCCCAAAAGAATGTGCAGAGCGCACAATAGTGCCTACATTTTGCTCTTTACTTATTCCTTCAACCCCAATGCCGAAATATCCACGCATTTAATATGACCTTTTAATAATATGACCTTTACTTATTTTGAGTTATTATTGGCTCTATCCTGTCTAATGCCTCGATTAGCCTTTCTCTAGAAACCGCAAAACACAGTCGTATATACCCCCTAGAAGCAGTTCCAAAAGCAGAACCCGGGGAAAGAAGCACACCAGCCTCGTCAATAAATCGTTTAGTCAATTCAATACAATCCTCTTGCCCTTCAACCTTGAAAAAAGCATAGAATGTGCTTGCAGGATAAGACATATGAACATTACCCATCGCCTTAAAACGCTCAACCACTAAATCACGGTTAGAGCGCCACAAATCTAGTTGCTGAGCCAAAAAACCTTC
>JALTAZ010000086.1 GCA_027075555.1 Micavibrio sp. | reverse complement strand
AGAACAAACAGCAGGTATAAATACTGTTATAGCAGCAGGTCCAGCAGCAATTAATACAACTACGGGCGATTACAATATGTCGGCTTGGTATGTTGAAGGCTCTTATATTCCTATTCGGTACGGCACCTTTTGCAAAATCAGCTATCGAAACAGGATTAAATGAAGGTCTGATATATTTTATAAAATCAACATTAGAACAGCTTGAAAACGATAAATCTTTTTATTCTGCTATTGTTTATGATGAAGATAAAATGCCCATAGTCGTTTCACCGAAAGATTTTGAATTGCCGTTCGATATCGAAATATTCATTCCAAAAGATATTCCAGTAGAAAAGTTTAATAAAAACACCATAGTTGATGGTTATGTATCCTATAATTTATCATCGCTCAGAGACGAAGATGGCGAGATAGTAGGATATCTTCTTTTATCATATGATAATAGTATAATAAAATCTAAGATGTATAGCACAGTAAGGTCAGCGGTTATTGTTACGATATTAATTTTATTACCTGTCCTTTTAATTATATCTAATCAGATATCCAAAATGACTGCACCATTGATAAAAGCCGTGTCTAATATGAAAAGTCTTGCTGATGGAGAAACTAATTTTAAAATTACAGGAACAGATCGGAATGATGAAATTGGTCTGATGGCAAAAACATTAGAAATCTTTAGAGATAATAAAATAAAATCAGATAAAAAGGATTTAGAGCTATTAAATGAAAATAAAATTAGATTAAGTCGTGCAGAAAAGATTGAAGAAATTATTTCTACATTTGATAAGAAAAGCACAGCTCTTGTAAATAATCTAAATACCGTAGCTGAAAATATGAAAAATATGTCAAAAGATATGATTAGCTTAGCTGAAAAAGCTAATGATAAATCATCTTTAGTCGCAGAGGTTGCAGCGCGGGCAGAATCTAATGTCCAAAGTGTTGCTTCGGCTTCTACAGAACTCTCATCTTCAATAGAGCAAATTATGGGCTATACAAAATCATCGGCACAAATAACCCAAGAGGCAGCTAAGTCCATAAGATCTACAGAAGGCGTTGTATCTGAACTTTCAAAATCAGCCGATCAAATTAGTCATGTTGTTGGACTAATTACAGATATTGCAGAACAAACAAACCTTCTTGCTCTTAATGCAACAATAGAAGCCGCGCGCGCTGGTGATGCCGGAAAGGGGTTTGCCGTTGTTGCAAGTGAGGTTAAATCTCTGGCTAATGAAACGCAAAAAGCTACAGAAGAAATATCAGGAGTTATCTCAAGCATACAAAATAATACTGGCAAAGCTGTAAGTGCTATTGCAGAGGTAAGTCAAACTATTATGAAAGTTAACGAGATATCTAACGATGTTAATCAATCTATGATTCAACAATCAGCGGCAACAAATGAAATAGCCCAAAGTGTACAAGAGGCTTCGAATAGAACAGAAGATGTTACTAAAAACATTAAGTCAGTTAGATTAGACATAACGAAGTCAAATAATGCTGCTACAGAGGTTCTTAACGTTTCAAAAGAGCTATCACAGCAGTCTAATGTTATGAAAACAGAGATTGAAAACTTTCTCGTATGTATAAAAGAAATATAAGTGTATTAATTGGGACTTACTCTGACATTTTTTATAAATTGTAACTGCAAGGGAAAAGATATCAGAGCAAATATTAACTAACTAATGAATATTATCCATATAAATATTTACGGTTTGATCTACTATTGTATTTATATCAAATTCTTGCTCTGCTTTTTGGTGGCTTCGCCGTTCCATAGATTGTCGTAACTTAGGATTTGTTATTATAGTTTCGATAGCATCAGCAGTGGCAATGGGATCTTTTATTGGAACGAGCAGCCCATTTTCATTGTGATCTACGGCTTCACGGCAGCCAGCATTGTCGGTGGTGACAATTGCCCTGCCCGCTGCGCAGGCCTCTAGTAATACACGTGGGATTCCTTCGCCATAATATGATGGATATACAATTAAAGAGGCCTTAGATAGTCGCTCTGGAATATCATCAACCTTGCCAAGCCATTCAACTATACCGTCTTTCGTCAGCTCAATCATTTCATCTTTTGAAATAGCTTTGGGATTGTCGGTTAGACCGCCTGCAATTTGAAATTTTGCATCTATACCACGTTGTTTTAATATGTGCGCTGCTTCAATAAAAATGCCAACTCCTTTTTCATGTACTAGGCGGGTTGGCATAAGGATTATCGGCTTGTCACTATCTCTGCTATCGCTAAATTTGTTAAACTTATCAAGGTAAACACCTGACCCTTTGATTAAAATAGAGCTTTCAGGTGTTGCTATATTTTTACCTACTAATAAATCTAAATCATCTTGATTTTGAAAAATTATATTGGTATTTGCGCGCTGAAAAGCAGCTTTTAGATGTGGTGCTATAACTGTTCTTAATGCTTTAGATTTTGCTTCTTCACTGCGAAAAAGATAACCTAAACCTGCTAAAGTATGGATTTTATGCTTATTTTTATAAGGAAACGCGGCAAAAGCACTCAAAAAACTATATTTTAGCGTTACCGTATGAATTATATCGGGGTTTTCTTGTTTTATCATGCGGTTTATATCACGAACTAGCCCTATAGCCCCAAAAGGGTTAATATTACCACCCTTTTTCTTTATAGGGTTTACTTTAAAGTCGCTTGATTTATTTTGCGATTTATCATCACCGTTAATTAAGCCAATTACTACATCAAAGCCTTTATCTTTTGCTCCATAAGCTACTGCTATACGGCTATCCCAATCACAAGCATCAAATAAATATAGAATTTTTCTTTTTTCCACGTCCAACTATCCTGAAATCCATTTCCTGTACCATGATTGGAACATTAGCACACTCCATAGTTTGTCAGTATGATTTCCCCTACCCTTTTTATGTGCGTTCCAAAGCTTTTGTATATGTATATAATCCAAAAACCCTTGGGCGCGCAACTCATACTCATCAAGTAAATCTTCTGCCCAGTCTTTTAAATCACCGCGCAGCCATTCATCAATGGGAACGCAAAACCCCTGTTTTGGGCGTTCATATAAGGATTTAGGTATATGATTATTTAAAACTTGCCGCAAAAGCCATTTACCTGTTCTATCTTTTATCTTAACATCAATGGGTAAGCGCCATACATAATCATATATACGAATAT
>JALTAZ010000085.1 GCA_027075555.1 Micavibrio sp. | reverse complement strand
TTTCTGATATCTGATAGTTTTTTTTACCTTCGGAAATTAAACGATTTATACTATTGCGAAGTTGTTCATTCTCATCTTCTAGTTTTTCAATCTTCTTACCTAAGATTGCTATTGTCCTAGTCTGAGTATTAAGATTCTTAGTTTCCCAGCCAACATTGTGATGCATGGGGCTTTTATATAAATTATAATAATTCCCAGCCAAAGCATTATTTGAAATGCATATAAATAACAATACAAAAACAGTAATTTTATGCAATGTAATATCTCCAGCCTAATTACAAATTTAAGGAATGCCAGCAATACTATTATGGCAACATTTTAAACACAAGAAAAAACACGCCTTATGGTCTAAGATTAAGCTATCACACCAGTTTTCACTATCAATCCACAAATATATCCCTATACAGAAAAAAACCGCGTCAGCAAAACTTTTAGAGACTTATGTATAAAGTATAAAAAGAAAATTTATGTAAAAAATTTGGCTGATTTGCTACCTTACCACCCTTAGAAGAGCGTCCTATGACCATTAGATATTTATAACATTTAGGCATTTATGACATTCTTGCGGACAATGAAGCTTCGAGAAATTGATCTAAGTCACCATCTAATACAGCTTGAATTTGAGATGTTTCAACATTGGTACGCAAATCTTTAACCATTTGATAAGGGTGCAAAACATAAGAACGTATCTGATTTCCCCATGCTATATCACTTTTTTCGCTATGCTCTTTTGCCTGTTCTTCTTCGCGTTTTGCAAGCTCACGTTCATAAAGCCTAGCCTTTAACATTTCCATGGCCTGAGCCTTGTTTTGATGTTGAGAGCGACCATTTTGACAAGATGCTACCACCCCTGTGGGAATATGAGTTATCCTAACAGCACTATCTATTTTATTTACATGCTGCCCACCTGCACCACTTGATCTATAAGTATCAATTCGTAAATCTTTTTCATCAATATCAATATTTATTGAATCATCAATTACTGGTGAAACAAAAACAGAAGCAAAACTTGTATGTCGCTTAGCATTGGAATCAAAAGGAGAGATACGAACCAAACGATGAACACCTGTTTCAGTCTTTAACCATCCATAGGCCTGATACCCTTCTATTTTTACTATTGCTGACTTTATTCCTGCTTCTTCACCATTGCTACGATCTAATATTGAACATTTAAAACCCTGATTCTCCGCCCATCTTATATACATACGTAAAATCATTTCTGCCCAGTCTTGAGCTTCTGTTCCCCCTGCCCCTGCATTAACCTGAAGATAAACATCATTTGCATCAGCTTCTCCCGATAACAGGCTCTTCAAACGCAATTTAGATGCTTTTATACTTAAATCTTCTATAACTTTTTCGCAATCAGTTACAATCTCACTATCGCCTTCTTCCTCTCCCATAGAAATAAGTTCTATATTATCATCTAATAATGTTTCTAACTCATTTATAGAATTTATGCTTTGCTCTAATTGAGTGCGCTCTTTCATAAGCAACTGAGCCTTAGATGCATCAGACCACAAATCAGGATTTTCACTTAATGCATCAAGCTCTTCTAGACGCAACTTTGCTTTATCCCAGTCAAAGATGCCTCCGAAGTAAAGATATTGTATCACGTATATCTATTGTTAAATTTTCAATCTCCGCGCGCATAAATCAATTCCAATAAAAAATAATTAAAAGAAGCAAAAACAATAATAAACAATAATATTGAAAGATATTAAAAATCAAGCCACCTTATGCGAATAAGGCATATTATCAGATGAGACAATCTTTTCTATATAAGGCTTACCATCAATAATGGATTTAACTGCATTTTGAATTTTATCATTAACATCTCTATAGCGTGATAAAGTTATAAGATTTTTACTCACCACAAACGAAGGAGCAGCACACCTTCCACCGACATTCTTAACCGTATCACATATCTCATTTTTAGCTGCTACTGAATAACCTGCCACTAGGTCAGTATGCATCAAAAGATCTATTGCATAATTATAGGCAATAACAGGCTTCCCTGTACCTAAAAAAGCAGAAATAAAGCTCTTAACCCCATTATCTAACTTTAATTTATCAATACTTCTATGACCTCCGGGAATAACTAAAACATCATAATTAGCCGCTAATACCCTTTTAATTGATGAATCAACAGCATAGCTTTTGCCCCAATAATTATCACCTTCACATTTTTCTTCATTCCAGCCACGCACAACTTCATTTTCAGACGATATGACCCTACAATCAAAGCCTATTTCTCTAAGAGCTTCTTGCGCCTGCGTCAATTCACGCTCACAAAAACCGCTCTCAACTAAAAACGCCGCCTTTTTTATAACAGTTTCCAATGAATACATAAGAAGTAACCCAACAATAGCCATTAAACATAACATAAGATACACAATTACTATATTTTGTGCAATGCAAAAATATTTTGCTTAAATTTGACTTACGATTAAGTGAAAACATAAAAAAACAAACAATTCTTTACATTTATCTCTGTTGAGGATACATATGTAATGTATTGATAAGGAATCAAAATATTGGTTTAGAGTATCATTACTAAAAAAATTATAATAATAATATTATACTATGAGTTACTTTTAAGGAGCGAAAATTATGAAATCTGTGCGTACCCTTGTTTTGGCAGCCAGTGTCCTAACCCTAGGTGGTTGTACAATGTTTGATACATACAGCGAAGTTGATGCGCTGAATGAGGCTAAGGCTGTCGGCAGTCCATTCACACAGTCATTAGCAAAAGAATATAAAGATTATGCAAATAACCAACTAGAAGAAATGTTTGATTATCCTGATGCCCTTCACTTTGCGCGCAAAGGGTTGGCTGCCGCTTCTGGAGAGGCTGTTATGCCTGAACCGGTTACGGATTGGAATTTGAGTGAAAACCATGTAAGAGAACTAGCCGCTGCGCGCGGACGCTTAATTGTAGCATTTGATCTTGGTGGTCGTGAAGTAGCCCCTGCTACAGCAGCTCTTGCTCAGGCTAAATATGATTGCTGGATTGAGCAGCAAGAAGAAAACTGGAAGTCAACGGAAGATCTTTCATGCAAGAAAGAGTTTATGGATGCCATAGCAGAGCTTGAAGGTCTGGTTCAACAAGCGCCTGAGACAAATACTCAAGAGCCACCTCCAATGATTCCTGAAGAGGCTATGTACCTAGTATTTTTCAACTGGGACTCATACGATCTTAGCTCGGGAGCTCAAAATGTTTTAGATGCTGTTGCAGAAGAAGTTATAAAAAATCCTCCATCACAAATAATTGTTGATGGTCATGCCGATACTTCAGGTAGCAAGGATTATAACGAGCGTCTAGGGTTTAAGCGAGCTAATGCAGTTCGTGATGCTCTAGTTAAAAGAGGTGTAAGTGAGGATATTATATCTGTAGAAAGTAGCGGAGAAGAAGAGCTATTGGTTGAAACACCTGATGGCATTCGTGAACCAGCCAACAGGCGTGTTAATATCTCATTCAAATAACAATGACATAAAATTATGGATATCTAAATTAACTTTAGAAGCGCTTCAAAATGCGCTTCTTTTTTTATAAATAACGCTTTATTATCAAATAAACTTAAAAAAACGATAATTACTGAATAAATATAAATATATCTAATATGTAATATAGAAAGGTAAACAAATTGGATCTACGCCCTATATTGTATATTAATGGGCTCTTGCTTTCCATTCTAGCACTAAGCATGGTCTTCCCCATGCTTGCAGATCTATATTTTGGTTATGACGATTGGATGGTTTTCTTTTCATGTTTAATTATAACCGCATTTTTTGGTGGTGCTTTAATTCTAGGTAATATGGGGCATAAATTTAATATAAATACACGCCAAGCTTTCTTACTTACAAATTCAGTATGGATATCTCTTGCATTATTCGGTTCACTACCCTTTTGGTTTTCATCTCTTGAAATGTCGTTTACGGATTCATTTTTTGAATCTATGTCAGGCATAACAACAACAGGATCAACCGTCATTACAGGCTTAGATTATGCGCCAAAAGGAATATTATTATGGAGAGCAATATTACAATGGCTAGGCGGTATAGGTATTATCATTATGGCTATGTCCATTTTACCATTTCTCAAAGTTGGTGGAATGCAAATATTTAAAACAGAATTATCAGAAAATGAGAAGGTTCTACCTCGCACAGCTAGCCTTGCTAGCTCTATTGCTATAATCTATATTTTTCTTACAGGATTATGTGCCATTCTTTATATGATGACTGGATTAGAAATTTTTGATGCAATAGCCCATGCATTAACAACAATATCCACAGGTGGTTTTTCAACATTTGATACATCATTTAGCCATTATACTGATTTAGGTCCAGAAATTGTGTGTATTATATTTATGATAATAGGAGGTATGCCCTTTGTTCTTTATTTAAAAACCATTAAGGGAAGCTGGAAATCACTAATAAATGATTCCCAAGTAAGATGGTTTATCTCTATTATAATATTTACAACTATATTTATGAGCATATATCTATCAACCAAAGAGAATATGAGCATTGATGAATCAATAAGGCGATCTTTATTTAATATTGTATCAGTTATGACCGGAACGGGGTTTGGCAATGGGGATTTTAATGCTTGGGGCGGTTTTTCTGTAAGTATATTTTTCTTTCTTATGGTAGTAGGTGCCTGCGCTGGCTCTACATCTTGTGGAATAAAGATATTCCGCTTTCAGGTTCTATATAGTGTAACAAAGGCTCAAATAAGTAGCCTACTACACCCAAATGGAGTTTTCATTCCTCATTATAATGGAAAACCAATACCAAAAGATGTTCCTTCGTCTGTTATGGGGTTTTTCTTTATATATGCGTTAGGTTTTTCATTTCTTGCAATGTCTTTGTCATTTGTTGGACTGGATTTTATCACAGCAATGTCTGGAGCGGCTACATCAATATCAAATGTTGGTCCAGGATTGGGGGACATAATAGGACCTACAGGAACATTCAAGCCTTTGCCTGATAGCGCAAAATGGATATTGTCCTTAGGAATGTTTATAGGGCGTCTTGAGATATTTACTATTCTTGTAATGTTATCTCCTAAATTCTGGAAAGGTTAGACCATCACAAGATTTTAAATTTATCTTTTAAAATCTTTCGTAGTGCAATATCAAGATCATCAATCATATTGTCAATAGCCTGCATTTGTAACTTCTCACGATCTACTAAAGATAGATATTCAGATACATAAATATTACGGCTTACGATCATACTTTGTGAAAAGTTATCAGTATCACCACTCCCAAAAACTGTAATATCTATATATGCTTTTATATTATAATGATCTTTTTTCCCAAAACCTATAACAGCCTGAAGGCTTTTATCAGATTTTAATATTTCATGGCGTATTATAACATCCCTTATCTCAATTCTAAGCTTACCCTGATTTCCTGATGCCTTAAAACGATTATTTAAATAGTCATATATCAATGGTGCGGGGTCAGTAACCAAGCCTTCTGGTAATAAATGTGTTTTCCCTTTATTTATATTTACTGGCTCGTAAGAAGCAACATAAACAGGAAATGCTTTTACATTATTAAACGTCATTTGAGCTAGAACACTTCCATCATTATTACTAAATGTACATGCAGATAAAAATGATAGAAGAAAGGCTTTAAAAACTATAATTTTATGTTTCATAAATTAACCTCATAAATTTCAGTGCGTACATACTATCTATTTAGCAAAATCTAATTTTTTAAGAATATCCTGTTTATCAAAGGTGTAGTTATTACTGCAAAACTCACATGTCATATTTATCTTTTCATCAACGCTAATATGTTTAATATCTTCAGTGCTCATTGTAAGTAAAATATTTTCTACTCGTTGCTTGTCACATCTGCATCCTTTTGATACGGTTTTGCGTTCATAAACCCTAACCCCTTCTTCATGGAACAGGCGCAGCAATAATTCATTAGAATCTATATAAATAGAGAGCATTTCATCTTCGGTGCAGCTATTAAGCAATATCATAGACCTTCTCCAATCATCTTCTCCTAAATTTCCAATGACTGCATTTGGGTTTATTTTATCTTCTGGCATATTTTGAAGCATAATGGCTCCTGCGCGCCATTTTCCATCTCTTTTACCAACAGCCATCTTTATCCCCGTGCCTATCTGCTCTGATTGAGAGAAGTAATGCTGAACACAATCGACCATAGATGAACCTTTAATCTCAACAATTCCTTGATATGGTTCACAATTTTTTCCTTGATCTACAGTAAAAGCTATATACCCTTTTCCCAAATATTGAGCTAGGTGATTTTGAGAGCTTTCCTTTGTTCTTAGTGCCGATATTTGTTCTCTTGAGTTTTGAAAACGATCCATATCAAAAGAGGCACAGCCACGAACCACTCCTTCACTTGTTATATCGGAAACTAGCATACGCAAAGGACCATCGCCCTGAGCCTGAAGCGTAAATATACCCTCATATTTTAGCATAGAAGATAATGCTATTGATAAAGTAATATTTTCTGCGACTAAGTGGGATATTGGCAATGGGTAGTTATGAGCATTTAAAATATCATCTAAAACACAACCAAGGCGAACTATACGCCCCCTTATTGAAGAACTTTCTAACTGAAAAGTTTGAACGAAATTATCTGTTGGCATTATTTTGCCTTCCCCTCATAATAAGCAAAGGATCTAATGGATTATGCCACAACGAAAAACACAATACATGAATATAAAAAGCTCAAGAAACAGTTACAAACAAGAAAACTATTCAAACAATAAATAAATAAATGAATAAGATACCAAAAAAGATAACTAGCCAATATCTACACAATTCAGGTTTATATTATCTTGAACGTTTTGCCTCAAGTAAAAAGCATTTTAAGAAAGTTATGTTACGCAAAGTTAAGCGTTCTTGTATCTATTATAAAGATCAAGATTATCAAAAATGCGCTAAAATGGTTAGTGAGCTGGCAGATAAGTTTGAAAAATGTGGCTTATTAAATGATAAAAATTACACAGATTCTTGCGTATCATCTCTTAGACGTAAAGGACTTTCTCGAAACGCTATTATTGCAAAAATGCAAAAAAAAGGCATAAATAAAGAACTTACAATACAGGCTATAGAACGATTGGATATTGATAACCATGCCAATAAATATGATGCAGAAATGGTTGCTGCCCTTAAACTTGCAAAAAGAAGAAAGATTGGTCCCTTTTATGTGGGAGAAGATCAGAATATTAAAAAATCACTTGGGATATTTGCTAGAGCAGGATTTTCATATAGCACAGCTAGCAAAATATTTGAAATATCATTTGACGATGAAATTACTTATTAATGGAAACAAGCTAAGCTATACGGAGAAAGCTCCTTGGTTTTTATAGTGTTTACAAATGGAGATATACTAACTACTAACAGGCTCTGAGTGCCTGATAACTCTTTCGGATGGAAACACTAAAGTAACCGTAGTTCCTATCGATTTTTCAGACATTATTTCAAGGCGCCCTCCATGAACGTCCATAATTGCCTTTGAAAGAGGCAAACCTAAACCTGTTCCAGATGACGATCTATCTAGATCATTATCCAATTGCCCAAATGGAGATAAAGCCTTACTTACCTCTGAATGGCTCATCCCAACACCAGTGTCGGTAATTGACAGTCTAAATGTTCCATCCATGTCATAATTTGTAAATATGGTTATTCGTCCACCATCAGGGGTATATTTAATAGCATTAGAATAAACATTACCTAATACTTGCTTAATTGAAAGAGCCTCTCCAATTATTACAGGATAATTATTGGCTTGATTTATAATCATTATATTTTTCTCTTTAACTCTGGAACTATATAAATCTAGGCAAGTTTCAACAACTTCACTTAATAAAAATTCACTTTCATTTATCTCTTTATTGCCAGATTCAATTTTAGAAATATCAAGTATTTCATTGATTATTTTTAATAACCCTGTTCCACTTTCATTTATATCTTTTGCATATTCTTTATATACCTCTTGCCCCAAAGGTCCTAAAACTTCGTTTTTCATTATTTCTGAAAAACCAATAATAGCATTAAGTGGAGTCCTTAATTCATGGCTCATATTTGCTATAAATTCTGTCTTTGCTCTACTTGCCATATCAGACTGTATTTTCGCCTCCATTAAAGCAATATCAGCTTCCTTACGCTTGGTAATATCTTCCATAGAACCTTCAAAATACATTATATTTTGTTGATCATCCCTAACCACCCTGATATTTTCCCTGACCCATATTTTTGAGCCATCTTTTTTTATAACTTTGCTTTCATAACCAAAAACCTGACCTTGAGAGATCAATGTTTCATATAACTTATTACGTTCATTCTTATCTGGATAAACAACACCATTAGCATTTTTAATATTGCGTAACATCTCTTCTGGTGAAGCATATCCAAGAATCCTTGCCATTGCAGGATTAGCACTTAGATATATACCCTCTGGCGTTAGTTGGTATAACCCCCCCGCAGCATTTTCAACTATGGTGCGGTATTTCTTCTCAGCCTCTGCCAGTGCCCTCTCGGCTCTACGACGCTCTTCAACATCTGTAATTGTACCAACGACACGTAATTTCTTATTTTCATCTTGCCTTATCATAGAAAAAGCAAGCTCAACAGCTCTAAATGTTCCGTCTGAAACGCGCAATCTAGTAAAAGAACGATATGCATGTTTTTGCCCTTTTACCAATAGCTCAAAATCTTGCCTTTGCTTATCTTGATCTTGAGGATAGATCATAGAAAAAATATTACCACCACATGAACGCTCAGTTTCAAACCCTGTAATGGTTTGCCACGCTGCGCTTAAAAATAGAACGGTACCATAAATATCTACTTCAAATATAACATCACTAACGGAATCTATAATTGCTCTATTATCACGCTCGGCTATAGCAAGCGCTTCATTTAACCTAGAACGCTCTGATATTTCAGATTGTAACTCAAAGTTTTTTTGTTCTAACTTATAATTTATTTCAGCTAACTTTTTAGATTGTTTGCTATTATTCCTTATAAATAAGGTTCCTATTGCTGTTAATATAATGCCAAAAAACAGCATTATATAAGGGATTTTCTCTAGTAAAATTGCATTTTGCGTTTTAGTAAATTCAATAACAATATTCCACTCACTATCTCCAATAGAAAAACCATATTCTTGGCTTACCTCGCTTTGTTCTAACGAATTATCAAGAAAGTCTGTTCTTTTCATATGATATAATCTTCTATCATTGGCCTTATCCTTTATAGTTATCCTTGATACAGATCTATCTTCTGAAATCAGGCTCTGGTCAAATAAGAGCTCCGCACGACTTATACCTATGACAATGCCTTTACTAGAATCCCCTTCTTTAACAGATTTTAAGAACGCAAAAGAACGAGCCATAGTCTTAGGTTCGCTTTTCTCTTCAATATAATCCATACCCACAAAGTCAGAAACAAATCTAAGCCTTTCATCTTTAAAAAAACCATCCTTTACAATTCTTGTTATAAATTCTTTATCAGGAATTAGACGATATATATTTTTAGTTTCAGATGAATAACTATGATCATATATAGTTTTAAACTGCCAATTTCCGGGGGTTTCTTCATAAAGCCATATTAACTGATCAAAATTACCCAAATCAGATATATTTCGGCGTATTCTTGCAACTAGACGATCTTTATTTTTATTATCTGATAGCTGTATAATACTAGCAATTAGTCGCATAGAGTTTTCGAGTTTAGAAATACTATCAAATAGAGCCCTTCCTGCCTCATCAGAAGTACGCTTATGTTCTTCTGTAGTCATGCTGTTAATGAAATAGCTAAAGACCATAAATGCTGCAATGGTTATGATCATACCATTTAATAAAACTATGAACTGAGCCAGCCCCGATGTAAGCCAGATAGACTTCGTTCTATTTTTAGGATTTTTTATATTAAATTTTCTATCTTTACTCATATATTTACAGTCATATAAAACGCTTTTTTAAAGGTATTAAGAGTATTATAATGCTTACAGAAAAATAATAACAGTTTCGACAACCCTAAGCCAATAATGAACAATAAAATATATTAGGACAATCGGATTAACTTATTATAAAAAGAAATGCACATATAATTTATAACTATATCTAGTTTGGCTTTATAATGTTCTTATAATCAAGGCGATTATCCCATTCCCCTTCAACAGAGCACTCCCCTTGAGCGCCACCTGTTATATCACTGATGTTTGAGCTAATACATTCATCAATGCTTCTATCTAATTTTGTTTTATCAGAAAAATCTTCACCTCTTAATAAAACAGCCTCAACACTACAATCAGCAGCAGGCCTAACGGCTTCGCCCCGAATAACAGATTCAACTGTACAATCTAGATTTTCAGGATTTTTTACAGGTTCAGGCTCAACATCACATGTTCCAATATCCTCTTTAAATTTTTGATATTTCTCAAGATATATATCGCGATCATGCTCATATTTAGTTTGCTTAGTTGACCCAAAAAGACTTCTTACAGAACCAAAATATAATGATGGAGTTCCATAAGAGTGTCTAATATGGTTTTCTGTTTCATGTTCTGCAATTGCTTTTTGCGTGACAGCATATTGTGGAATTTCTCCAAACCTATTAGAAAATTCCTGAGCCCTATATGCCAAAACCCCTGTACGCTCTTCAAACTCAAGTCGCCATGATTCCTTAGGACCATATTCATCAACTTTTTTTCTAAAAAATTCAGTCTGAGGCAAACCAAACCCTTTTTCTGCTAAGGCTAAATCATCTATATGTGGCATAAACTTACCCGCATGAATCATCTCATGTATTTTTTTCTCATCAAATTCTGTATCAGGGCTAATCATACACCAAGCATCTTGTGCTTTTAGGCTTAATATTTCAGTTGCAATTCTTCCAACCTCTAACTCTGACATAATGCGACCATTTCGCATATCAATACCAAGTCTCTCAGAAGCCTTTATTAAAACCCTGTAATTCTCTTCACTATATCCTGATTTATCATAAAGAACATCAGTCGCCGTGAACTTAGAGCTGTATAAATCTCTATATGTAGCATCGTTAAAAAAGCGATCCCCTGAATCATTATTGGTCCATTGTGAATCCCATCTAACATCTATTACAGGGGTGGGAGCTTTTGCACCGCTAGGAAGCTCTGAATTAACTATGAAATTCATTATATTTCTTAAGGATACAGCTTCGCCTAAATCTAGCTCTTCACGTGTTGGCAAAGAATCGCCATCTTTGCTCTTACCTAGTGCCCATAAATTAACAATCATTGAGTTAAGCTCTGAATATGAAGATATAGATGCATCTTTCATTCTATCTTTAACTAAATGATCTAAAGCCTCTACTACGCGCTGATCAAACTCCCTAGGGTCAAGATCATTGCTAATTTCTCCTATATCTTGAAGCTGCTCAATACGTGCCCTTAATGCCCTAGCCGTACGCGTTCCAATCTCAACTTTAATACCATCTTTTGAGCTAGGAGATATTTCACTGATTCCTAAATATTTTTGAGCTTGCTCAAGGACAGCCCGCCCCTGATTTTCAAACCCTTTAGAATCGTCAGGTCTGATAAAAAAATCTTTATAGGTTTCTATTCTATCCCTGATATTATCTGGTAGATTCATGTACGAATTTCTTAATTCCAATAGCTCAGGATTTTGAGTTATATTATCACCATTAAAAATATAATTATCTAAAATGTAAATAAGAGCACCATCTAAAGGATTCCCATCAACCTTTAAAGCCATGTCACTAGTTTCTGGTAATATCCTAGGTAAATACTCATTCAATTTTTGCTTAAAACTGGCAAGGGCTAACTCCTCATCTGTAAAAGATGAAACTTCATTAACCTCATTGTTTTCAGGCAATGGAACAGGCCGGACATTACTAGGCAAACTCTTATAAATATCTTTGAGCTCTTGCATTTCCGGATTTTGGGAAATCACATCATCATTTAAGACATATTTCCTCAAAAGATATTCAAGCGCCTTATTGCTTGGATCACCATCTTCTTTAACGCTCATACCCTGACCTTTTAATTCAGGCAAAATCTCCGGCAAGCGCCTATTTAGGGTTTTTTCAAAAGCGATCAATGCCAAACGCTCCGACTCGCTTAAACCGGAAACTTCAATATTGCTACCTTGCGCGTTAAAACCTGCCATTTCACCCCTTGGTTATCACCATAACCAAATTATTCTTAGTTTACCGCAGATTATAGGTCTTTTGTATATTCAAGTCAAATTTAAAGGCTATTTAAACAAGCACAAGCTTCTCATAAGCAGACCTGAGTTTCTTAGTAACTGGTCCTACGGTATAGTAATGATCATCAATTTGACCAACTGCGGTTACTTCTGCTGCCGTTCCTGTTACAAATATTTCTTGAAAATCTGGCAGTTCCTCAGGTTTAATGTGACGTTCCTCAAAAGGAATTCCCATATCTTTTGCCAACGATATTACTGTTTGACGAGTTATGCCATTCAAAAAACAATCAGGTGTAGGAGTTATCAAAGTTCCATCTTTTACAGCAAAAAAATTAGCCGCTGATGCCTCGGCAATATAACCTCGATAATCAAGCATCAGCGCATCATCAAATCCAGCATCTTCAACAGCATGTTTTGACATTGTACATATCATATATAGCCCAGCAGCCTTACTTTGTGTAGGGGCTGTGTTAGCCGCAGGTCGGCGCCACAAAGAGGTTTTAAGAGATATTCCCTTATCCATTTTTTCCTCATCAAAATATTTCCCCCATGACCAAGCCGCAACAGCAACATGTGTCTTGGTTAATTTTGCAGAAACCCCCATTTGCTCTCCCCCTCTCCAAGCTACAGGACGTATATAAGCACTATCTAAATTATTCTTTTTACAAACTTCATATTTAATTTCTTCAAGATCATCAACACTATATGGAATTCTCATACCAAGAATATCTGCAGATTTATGGAAGCGCTCTGAATGTTCACGGCTTTTGAAAATCTTGCCATTATACATACGCTCCCCTTCAAAAACAGAGCTCGCATAATGAAGACCATGACTTAAAACATGAATTTTTGCATCCCTCCACTCAAGCATATTACCATTGATCCATATAAAACCATCACGTTCATCAAAAGGTATTACTGACATTATTTGAACCTTTCATAGTGTTCTTACTTAATATACTTTATTTTGGTTAGATTATATGTATCTTTGATAAGAATAAACATTAAAATAATATATATTATTTAGTATCTTGTGCAGAAAAAGCAGGCCCTGTTGTCAATTATGACTAAAAATTATTTAAAATCAAAAGCACATATATTAGTTGTTGATGATGATACTCGTATCCGCGACCTCGTTTCAAGATATCTGAATGAGCATAATTTTATAACTCTTACAGCAGGAAATGCCAAGGAAGCATATAATTTATTACAAATATTTGAATTTGATGCCTTGGTAGTTGATATTATGATGCCCAATGAAACAGGAATTGAATTTACAAAGAGGATAAGAAATAAATCTTTAGATACTCCCATCTTATTACTTACAGCATTAGGAGAGGTTGAGGATAGAATATCAGGGCTTGAATCGGGGGCTGATGATTATCTGATTAAGCCATTTGAACCAAAAGAGCTTGTATTGCGCCTTAAATCCATATTGCGTCGAACAAAAAAGGAACAGAAAATTAGAAGCGGTTATATTATAGGTAAATGGTTTTTTGACCCTAATTTTGATGAGTTAAAGGATAATAATAACAATAAAGAGATACGACTAACATCAGTCGAAGCAACATTGTTAAGAGCATTAGCAAATTCATCAGGATCTCCAGTCAGTCGCGATGACTTGGCTCTACGGTGTGATCTAGATGCAGGAGAGCGCACAATAGATGTTCAAGTAACGCGCCTAAGACGAAAAATTGAAGAAAACACTAAAATGCCTAAATATATACAAACTGTTAGAGGAAAAGGCTATATGCTGCGAGCCGAGAAAGTTTAATTAATATAATGGATGCAAAACCCAAACAAAGCCGTATAAAAGAATATAAGGGAATTAAACGTATACTTCCTAAAACACTTTTCTTTAGATCTTTGCTTATTCTTATAACCCCAATTTTCCTAATACAAATTATACTTACCGTTGTTTTCTTTGACCGCCATTGGGGCAAGATGACAACTCGCCTAGCTTACGCAGTATCAGGAGAAATCGCTCTTGTTGTTTCATATATAGATGATAATGAAAGCCGCGATGATATAGATAGAATAATATATCTAATGTCCCAAAAACTTGATTTACTAATTACCTACAAGATTTCTGATATTATTCAAATAAATAATAGCCCCCAAGATGAGGCAATAGCGCTAAGCTGGGAAACAATGATAAAAAAAACCTTGGGTCATGAATTACATAAGGCAATAGATAAAAATTTTATTGTTAAAGTTGATTTTTCAGAAAAATGGGTTGGCGTACAAATTCAAATGGATAATGGCGTATTATATGTAGATATTCCTCAAAGACGTTTATTTTCAACAACCACTTATATATTCTTGCTTTGGGTTTTTGGTGCATCTCTTGTTCTCCTTATTATTTCTGTTATTTTTATGCGTAATCAAATACGCCCTATACGTAGATTATCAACGGCCGCAGAAAATTTTGGTAAAGGAAGAAATGTTACAAATTTTAAAATTGAAGGAGCCAGCGAAGTTAGGCAAGCTGGTCAAGCATTTTTAGATATGAGAACAAGAATACAAAGACAAATATCACAAAGAACAGATATGCTAGCTGGCGTTTCACACGACCTTAGAACTCCATTAACACGTCTCAAATTACAAATATCTATGATGGGGGATAGCCCAGATATTTATGAGATGAAAAAAGACATAAATGAAATGGAAAAAATGATCGAAGGCTATCTAAATTTTGTAAGAGGTGAAGGTCGTGAAAAATCACAATACACTGAAATAAATGAATTATTAAGGAATATAACCATTTCAGCAAAGCGACAGGGCTGCACCGTGGATTTAGAGTTAAACGGAATTAAATGCTCTATTATGCTGCGACAAACTGCGTTTAAGCGAAGTTTGCTAAATATAGTTAGTAATGCAATAAAATATGCAGATCACATATGGATAACCCTTAACAAAAAATCAAAGAATGAAATAGAAATTATTATTGAAGATAATGGCGAAGGTATTCCTGAAGATAAGTTTGAAGAAGTTTTTAGACCATTTTATAGGGTTGATAGCTCCAGAAATATTGATACAGGTGGTATAGGGCTTGGACTACCAATAGCAATGGATATTATTCACTCTCATGGTGGTGAAATATGGCTAGATAAAAGCAAACATGGTGGTCTTGCCGTTCATATTACCCTGCCGATTTAATTTTTCTAGATGAATTGCTATACATTAAACCTGAATAATATAACATCACCATTTTTAACCACATATTCTTTACCCTCTTGGCGCATTTTACCTCTATCTTTTGCGCCTTGCTCACCGCCATAAGCGATAAAATCATCATAAGAAATTGTTTCTGCTTTAATAAACCCCTTTTCAAAATCAGTATGTATAACACCCGCAGCCTGCGGAGCTTTTACACCAATAGGAATGGTCCAAGCTCTGGTTTCCTTAGGGCCTGCTGTAAAATATGTCTGTAGCCCCAAAAGGTCATACCCCGCGCGAATAACCCTATTCAAACCAGGCTCTTCTAATCCCATAGCTTTAAGGAATTCTTCTTTTTCTTCTATATTTTCTAACAGAGCAATCTCAGATTCAATAGACGCACAGATTATAACACTCTGCGCTCCTTGCTCATTAGCTAGGTTTTGTACTTGTTTTGAAAACTCATTTCCCTGCGCTACATCTTCTTCAGATACATTACAAACATAAAGAATGGGCTTTGCTGTAATAAGCTGTGCAATATTGAGCCAATTTTCCTGATCTTCATCTATATCACCTACAAATCTAGCGGGCTTACCATTATCTAACAATGTTTTTACGCGCTCCAAAAACTTGCTTTGCGCCAATATTTCCTTATCTCCTGACCTTGCCTTTTTCTTAAGGCTATCAATCTGCTTAGCCAAACTTTCTAAATCGGCAAGCATCAATTCAGTTTCAATTGTTTCAATATCACGCAACGGATCTACTGAGCCATCAACATGGTGAATATCATCATCTTCAAAACAGCGTACAACATGGATAATTGCATCAGTTTGGCGAATATGTGATAAAAACTGATTTCCTAGCCCTTCTCCTTGAGATGCACCTTTAACAAGACCTGCGATATCCACGAACTCAAGCTGAGCTGGTAAAATATTAGCAGAACCCACTATATTGGCTATTTTTTCCAAACGCTCATCTGGAACAGCTACACGCCCAACATTTGGCTCAATAGTGCAAAATGGAAAGTTTTCAGCCTGCGCCGCCGCAGTTGCAGTAAGCGCATTAAATAAGGTTGATTTTCCAACATTAGGCAGACCTACAATTCCACAATTAAACCCCATAACAGCTCCTTCCAATTAGCATTTCACAAGATATTAACTGCTTATATTAGATTTTATAAAATCACAATAAGACTTTGGATTATCTTCAATTATTTTATATGATTGATCTGATAAAGCATTAATAAGTGGTTCTAACCAAATGCGTTCTTCTTTTAAAAAATTATCAAGTACATAGCCACTTATATCTGCGTTAGGGTGAGGACGTCCTATTCCTATACGCACTCTCCAAAAGTCTGAAGTTCCCAAATGCGCTTGAATTGACCTTAAACCGTTATGACCTGCATTGCTTCCACCTTGTTTTACACGAATATCTCCTGCTTTAATATCAAGTTCATCATGGAACACAACTATATTCTCCGAAGGAATTTTATAAAATTTAGAAACCTTAGCAACTGACTGCCCAGAATTATTCATATATGTTGTTGGCTTTAATAGCACAACCTTTTGTCCTGACAATCTTCCCTCTGACAATTTGCCTTGAAATTTGGAACGAAAGCTGCCAAATGATGGCTTGTTATCCTGGATCTTATCGATAACCATAAAACCAACATTATGGCGGTTATTATCATATTTTGCCCCTGGATTTCCCAAACCGACAAACAACCACATTTTACAATCCTTTTTCGAATACAAAGAAGAGCCTTCTAATAAAGGCTCTTTTTCTACAAAATTTTGATATTTTTTTAAACAGCTTAAACACTATAAACTAGTTTTCAGCTTTATCATCATTATCTAATGCGCTAACTTCCTCATCAGAAACAATACCATCTCCAGCCTCTGCACTGGCCGCTTCCTCTGCCTCTTCTTGTGCGGCAGTCTTAGGTGGAACAAGTGTTGCAATAGTAAAGTCACGATCTGTAATAACAGGAGTAGCATCTTTAGGTAAATTTGCATCACTAATTTTAACAGCGTCACCATGTTCTTTTCCCTCTAAGTTAACTTCTAAAAAATCAGGAATATTAACGGCACTACAAAGGAGTTCAACCGTATGACGAACAACATTGACAGTGCCCTTTTTATCTAGACTTGGACATTTATCTTCATTGATAAATTGAACGGGTACATCAACCGCTAGCTTAGTTTTCTTAGTAACGCGAAGAAAGTCCACATGCTCAACAATATCAGTAACAGGATGTAGTTGAACATCACGGGCAAGAACAAGGTTTTTCTCTCCATCAAGGTCAAGATCACAAAGAGTTGTAAAAATCTGCCCCTTACTATATTCAACATTAATCTCATTTTCTGATACAGAGATTATGATGGGCTCTTTTTTATCCCCATAAATAACCGCAGGAGTTCTCCCTGCACGACGAAGTGAACGAGCAATCCCCTTGCCGGCACGTTCTCTTTTTTCTGCTTTTAAAGCATAGTTTTTAGACATTGTATTTTCCTTTAATAGTTATGGACAGCCTCCAGGGGTGCTAATCCGTTTTAATATACACATATATGCACGACAGACTTAAACCAAATATAAATGTTTTTTTCAAGAAAATTATTATTATCTAAAAAAAAATATAGAGCAATCTAATTCCTATTATCTAAAAAGAGCAGATATAGACCTCTCTTCACTTATGCGTCTTGCTGCCTCACCTAATAATGAAGCTATGCTTATTTGTTCTATATTATGAGCCAATCTCATTTCATCAGTTGCCGCAATACTATCTGTTATAACAAGTTTTTTAAGCGGAGAGTTAGAAACACGTTCTACCGCTGCTCCAGATAACACCCCATGAACTACATAGGCGTGAACCTCTTTTGCTCCCTGCTCTTCTAGTGCAACTGCGGCATTACAAAGTGTTCCGCCCGAATCAACAATATCATCAACCAATATACAAACCTTGCCATTAACATCACCAATAACATTCATAACCTCAGAAACACCGGCCTTTTCACGGCGCTTATCAATAATGGCAAGATCAGCGCCTATACGTTTTGCCAGATGGCGCGCACGAACAACACCGCCAACATCTGGTGATACGATACATACTGACTCACTTGAGAACTTTTCAGTTATGTGCGGAACAAATACAGGTGTTGAGCTTAGATTATCTGTCGGTATATCAAAAAAACCTTGAATCTGCCCAGTATGCAATTCTAATGTAAGAACCCTATCTGCACCAGCAGCCATTATTAAATTTGCCACCAATTTAGCTGAGATAGGAGTTCTCCCACCAGTTTTGCGATCTTGTCGGGCATAACCAAAATAAGGAAGCACAGCGGTAATCCTGCGTGCAGAACCACGCTTTAATGCATCAATGGCAATTAGCAGCTCCATAAGATGATCATTTGCAGGATAGGAAGTTGATTGTATAAAGAATATATCTTTACCGCGTACATTATCCATTATCTCAACAAATATCTCATTGTCAGAGAATCTTTTAACATTGCAAGGAGTCAAAGGAACATCTAAATAGGCCGAAACTTGCTCTGCCAGAGCGCGGTTGGAGTTACCCGAAATTAACTTCATCAGATTATACCCTTTATTATTGCATACCCAACATATCTACTGTAATCGCACTATAGAAAATAAGTTATATAAATCAAGATATTTATATATTATCTTATAGCTATTACAGAAATCTGCCGACCATAATCGCACTCACCTTTATGAATAGACCTGCGATAACTGTAAAACTCATCTTCATTTGAATACGTGTCTTTATCAAGAATAGATATATTTTTAACGCCTTTAATAGCAATCCTCCATACACAATAACCACCAATATCAAACATTAAGTGACCCATATTTGACGATTCATAAAAAAAACGCTCACTTTCCTTATTATGTTTTATAAATGGTTCAATAAAATCTTCACTAACTTCGTAATAATTTCTACCAATGCAAGGTCCTACACATGCCTTTATTGTTTGTTTTTGTGCACCTAAGCTGATAATTCCTGAAATTGTATTTTCAAGAACTCCATGTACAGCGCCCTTCCAGCCAGCATGAGCCACCCCAACTACGGCACATCCGCTTTCTTTTTTACCAACAAATAAAACAGGGGTACAATCCGCAGTTAATATTCCAAGTGCTATACCAGATTTATCTGTAACCATAGCATCGCCCTGTGGTCGCTCTGACCATGCTTTTTTTACATTAATTACTTTTGAACCATGAACCTGATATGTTGACAATAGGTTACTAGAGCCAACACCTATTTCCTTTGCAACTAAATATCGATTTCTTATTATATTATCTGGTAGGTCGTTAGAACCTGTTCCACAATTAAGCCCCTTATATATGCCAGTGCTAACCCCACCTATTCGAGTAAAAAACCCATATGATATATCAGTATCATCACTGTTTATAAAATTATTTTTTGTATATTTTTTTATATCGTTATTCATACTTTTATAAAATAAACCCACAAGGCTTAATATCTCCATTATAAAAGCACATAACTTTAAATAAGTCACCCATTTGATCTTTAGATATTAAGCGATCTAGCTGTTTTTTTATAATATCCTCCATATCAATATTATTGTTAATAAGTGCTTTCGCACGATGCTTTATGCCAAGACTAAGTAAAAAATCACGCTGAGTTACTATAGAAGGAGAAGTTATATAACTTGGGATATTACGTTTAAGGGCTGCAAAATCTACATGGAAAGTTATATCACTTTGTCCAATATCCTTTAATATATCAGAATATTTATGCTTTTTAACAGCTTGCAATGTTTCCCCATAACCAGATTTATTATGCCCATAATCAATAAATAGAGCTGCTCCACCTAATTTTTTAATCAATAAGCTACTTTCTTTGATGAACCCTATTTGCGCCTTTGATATTTCATATATTTTATTTGATAAAGTCTTGTCAGGTAACAACTCTAATAAATGTTTATCAGCTTTTTTCCAAATAAGTTTAAAACCATTACCATCAAAATCAACAAAACGCTGCTGCCAACCGTTATTACCAAGTTTTAATTGCTCTACAGGAAGAGCGTCAAGAAATTCATTACCAATAATTATACTTGGCTTGTTTGCTATAATTTCGCTAATATTATCATACCATGACACGGTATAATTACTGAGTTTTGATTTTTGCTTATCACGCATATTACCTTGTGTTTCAATGATACAAATATTAACCAGATCCACAAATTTAGGAATTTTCACTCCTACCCTTATTATATCAGCCATAAGAGTTCCGTAACCTGCGCCACACTCAATCAAATTAATATTAGGGCTGCCCATTTGAAGCCAAACATCAATAACCCAAGCCCCTATCATTTCTCCAAATATTTGAGATATTTCAGGTGCCGTAATGAAATCGCCATCAGCACCGATAGGATATGAATTTATATAGTAACCGTATTGAGGGTGGATCATGGCAATGGACATAAACTCACCTAACGGCATAGAACCATTTCGCTCTATTTGCTTGGCTATAAATATTTCAAGATTATTTAACCCTGCCTGTCTCAAAGTCCAGTTTTCCTTTTACAGCAAGCACAATAATAACAATACCGCCAATGATCATTGGTAGGCTTAAAACCTGTCCCATTGATATAAAACCTGCAATATAGCCAATCTGAGCATCGGGCTCACGTGCAAACTCTATCAATGCTCTAAAAATACCATAGCCAAAAAGAAATACGCCTGTTACCATTCCAACTTGGCGCTTTGAGTATCTAATCAAAAAAAATAGAATAAGGAAAAGAACTAAGCCTTCTAAGAAAGATTCATACAGTTGGCTTGGGTGTCTTGGAATATCTCCTCCGGCTGGAAAAACAACGCCCCAAGGCAAATTGGTTTGCCTTCCATATAGCTCACCATTTATAAAATTTGCAATCCTTCCAAAAAACAAACCAATAGGGGCTGCTGCACTTATAATATCAGAAAGTTTAAATATATTTATCTTGTGCTTTCTGGTATATAAGAACATTGCAAATAGAACACCTAACATACCACCGTGAAACGACATTCCCCCATTCCAAATTTTCAAAATATCATGTGGATTATCTACATAATATTCAAAGTTATAAAATAAAACATAGCCCAAACGACCACCTAGAATAACGCCTATAACTGCCCACGTTAGAAAATTATCTATATCATCGGCATTTGGTCTTTTATAGCCTTGTTTTTTTACTAGTCCAAGGCAATATTTCCACCCTAAAATAAAGCCTGTTAAATATGCCAAAGCATACCAGCGAACAACTAAAGGTCCTATTGAAAAAGCAATCGGATCAATATTGAGTAAAAACATTTCCATGCATATTGATTACCTCTATAATAAATAAAAAAAAAGCCCTGAGATGTTTTAATTACAATAAAAATTCATAAAAACATTTAATGCACATATATATAATTAAAAAAAAATAGAATCACCTTGATGGCAGACTAACTCCATGATAGGAGTTTGAATATATCCGAAGAGTTAGATTTATTACTGCAAAAACACCTAACCTTAATGCTTTAAACGGCGGTATGGGGTTGTGTTTTGTAATACTGTTATTTTGTTTAGTTAGGAAATAGATATGAGCAAAGCTATTGAAGAAACTTATAATGAACTGCCAGATTATAATCCTATAAACTGCGTTGAAGATATACTTAACGACAATAACTGGATATATAGCCGCATGAATAACAATGAGTTACTTGTTGATGTTGCAGGATCTGTTTTCAGTTATAGAATTTGTTTCATTTGGCAAGAATCTCTAAGCGCAATGCAAATTATATGTCAAATTGATACATATGTTAGTGCAGAAAATAAAGAACTTGCAGCAGAAATATTGATGGAAATAAATCGATCCATGTTACTTGGTCACTTTGAACTCACAAAACCAGAACGCTCGCCTTGTTTTCGTTATACTTGTTTGTTATCAGATATTAATAGTGACAGTAGAATCTATTCTAATATCCAAGATATTGTTGATATTTGTCTAGCTCAATGTGAGCAGCAGCAGACAATTTTTCAAATACTATCATCAGATAGAGTATTAAACAAACAAATGTTATATCTTGCAATGATAGATACTGTTGGACAATCATAAGAAAAATAAAATAATGGGTAAGAAAACATATACAGTAACTTTAATAGGTTGTGGCAAGATGGGTAGTGCAATGTTGCACTCTTGGATAGATAACAATCTTATTTCAAAAATAACAATTATTGACCCATCAAACATTCCTGATATCTTTTTAAATAGCCCTCTTGTAAATCACTTAAAAAACACAGAAAACTACTATATTGATACAGATATACTAGTTATAGCCGTAAAACCTCAATCATTTGAGGAGGCTACAATGGAACTTAAAAACTCAATATCTGAGAAGACTGTAATTATTTCAATAGCAGCAGGAAAGAGCATAAAATCCATTGAAAATATTTTTGGTTCAAAAATGCCCATTGTCAGAGCCATGCCAAATACACCAGCAAGCATTGGAAAAGGCGCAAATGCAGCTATAGCAAATAATAATATATCAACAGAGCAAAAAAAATATGTTTCAGATCTTATAAGGGCACTTGGAACGCTACAATGGCTAGATAATGAATATTTAATGAATGCAGTAACAGCCCTATCAGGAAGTGGTCCGGCATATGTTTTTTATATTATAGAAACTTTAGCAAAGTCAGGTGAAAAACTAGGACTTGACCGTGATCTAGCCATGTCATTAGCACGGCAGACTGTTATAGGCAGCGCCGCCCTTGCTGAGCATGAAAAAAATACGAAAATATATCAACTTAGAGAGAATGTAACTAGCCCCAATGGTACGACAGAAGCTGCACTGAATATCCTAATGGATGGAAGATTACAGGATATATTCGATGAAACCTTATTACATGCTCAAAAACGAGGCATAGAACTTAATAAATAAGATTAACCTTTTGTACCAAGCCCAATATCCTTGGCAAGTTCACTACGTCGCGCTGCATAATTTGGCGCTACCATAGGATAGTCTGAAGGAAGTCCCCAACGCTCTCTATATTGTTCTGGTGTCATATTATAAGCTGTTTTTAAATGACGCTTAAGCATTTTTAGCTTTTTACCATCTTCTAAACAAATCAAGTAGTCAGGCGTAATAGAGCGCTTAATAGGCACTGCTGGTTGTGGTCTATCTGCTGACAGGCTTCCTTCAGTAGTAACACTGGATAAAGATTTAAACACCCGCTCTACAACTATTGGTAAATCTTCTATAGAAACATTATTATTAGATACATATGATGACACTAATTCAGTTGTCATAGATAATAATTCAACTCGGCTTACTTCTCCACTCATCAAAAAACTACCTCTTGAGCTACTTTATTATAACAAATATGCTAAAAATAATTCAGCATAGAGAATAAGTTACACGATTTATTTTTAATCTCAAGATAATAAAGAAAAATACCAGTAATATAGGGTAATATATTAAGTAAAAACACTATAGTAACTTACGAGGACAGTTTTTGGGTGATCCTATTTCAGGCATTTTTAAATAAACAGGGGTAATTTGGTTTATCGTTATTTCTTTTGACCTGAAATTATATAATGCCTCCATAGCGATAATATGAGGAGAAAGTGATGACATATCACACAAACTTATTTTTCTACCATATTCCTGCTCTAGACGTTTCACGCCATCACCTATAAAAATGCAATCCTTATCACCAACCAAATCAATAATATTTTGTGTTGTAGCAGATATAGCTTCACCATAGTTTTTATTATGGCTGCCCTTAAACATCTGGAAATAAAAATCTTTGCGTTTTGTTTCTAAGATAACAGCATAAAAAGGGTGGTATTTACTATCTGATTTTAAATCTAAATAACTACCTAGCATAGCTTTAAAGCAGCATACACCAATAAGAGGCTTTTCCAAAACCATTGCTATTGATTTTGCCGTGGCTATACCTATACGCATACCAGTAAATGCGCCAGGTCCTATGGTTACACCTATCAGATCAATATCATGATAAGATAAAGCAGAATCATTTAATACATCTTCTACTAAGGGCATTAGATGCTCTGCCTGCCCCTTAGATATATCTATATATTTTTCAGCTAACACCCCATGATGTTCATCATAAACACAAACACCACACCCATTTATTGCGCTATCTAATGCAAGTAGTTTCATATTTTCTACTATTCTATAGATTGACGTACTTCAACAACCTCTGGAATATAGTATTTTAGCATAGTTTCTATTCCAGATTTTAAAGTTATAGTTGAGCTTGGACATCCAGAACAAGCTCCTTGCATATGTAAATATACTACCCCATCTTCAAAACGATCAAAGACAATGTCTCCTCCATCCATGGCAACCATAGGCCTAACACGATCATTTAATAGTTCAATTATTTGCTCAGCTATAACATCGTTATCACCAATGGATTTACTATTATTCTCTATAACATATTCATCAATAATTTGTTGCCCAGTTGATAAATGTTCCATCAATAAAGCAAGCACCATAGGCTTTAATACAGACCAATCAGTATCCTCTGCCTTTGTTATAGATACAAAATCCCTAGATAAAAAAACACGAACAACACCTTCTATTTCAAATAGTCTACTAGCCAACGGCGATAGCTTAGTATCAGCAACAGAAGAAAAATCATAAGTCTTGCCCGATGAAACTATATCCTGCCCTGGTAAAAATTTAATCGTTGCAGGATTAGGAGTTTCTTGCGTTTGTATAAACATATAGACAATCCTTTTTTATAATAGAGAAATTTATAAGATTTAAACCATTATAAATCAAGCAATATCGTTTTTGCTTAAATGACCTGGAATTATTAACAATGGCACAGTTAATCTGGAAAGACCTTTTCCAGAAAAATATGAAACTAGAGGACCTGGGTTTGATGATCCAGAAGCAGAGGCGAGCACTAAAGCTGCTATATTTTTGTTATCATCAATTGTTTTGATAATAAAGTCACTACGATCCCCCTCTTCTATACAAACCATTGGTATTTTGCCTGTATTATCCAAAACTCGGCCGGCTGCCTCCCATATCATTATTTCAGCCTGCGACCTTGTTTCCTTTCTAACTTGCTCTTCTATGCTCTGCCAACCTGAAACCGGTGTGTGCTCTATTACATGCAATAATGCAACATAGCCATTTTCAGCATTCGCAAATTTAGATGCGTAATCAACTGCAGTTATAAATTCCTGTGTTGTATCAACAACAACAAGAAATACACCACCATGTTTTTTAACTTCATTATTACACATAAATAACACTCCTACATCTATGGGCGAACCCTAACTACACTGGCAAACCAACCACAAAATAGAGCTAGGGCTATGGATAAGAAAGCGTAGAAAAAACTGTGGCTATATGCAAGGTTATAAATAAATGCATTTACACCAACCTGTTGTACCTTTAACTTTTGCGTTCTTTTTTCAATAACTTTGCCATCTTTAATCAAGAAACTATGTATTTTATAATCTCCTGTTTGGGCTGATGCTGGAATCCTAAACCGTGCACCAAAAAAATAATCATTATAGAATTTTATTTTTACAGGCTTTTCAAAATATAGCCCTTTTGCTATTTTTTTACGTAAAAAGGCATCTTGAAACTCTTCTAAATGGTTGATTGCTCCAGATTTTTTTATATCAACTGATGTGAATAATGCTTTATGCCCTATACCATTATAACGCATTATAAGATCGATATTATCATCTTCAATATTGTTATCTATTGTGCTGGCGTAGCTGTAATATACTGGCATATTCTCTAAAGTCATATAATAGCGGTTTATCCAAGTTCCCATAACCTTTGCTTTTTTCCACATAGTTATATCTTTTCTTGGACCTTCGACAACTATTGCTATATCTGCATCAATATCGCGACGATCACCAAAAAGAACGATGGAAGACCCCGTAAAGCCAACAGTAACATCAATATGATGTTCTGCTATCTCAATGGCAAACTCTTCTGCTATTGAGCTATTAGAACCAAGTAATAAAGACATTACAATAATTAAGATTTTTAAAATATCCCTCATATCATTTCTCTATCATAACAAAAAGATCTGAAGGGCTTAGAAACAACTGAATAGCTAGTTGAGTACAAACTCCAAGCACTAATAATGCCAAAATAACCCTAGCCCTAGCTCCTGTAACATATTTAGAGGCTTTAACACCGAGTTGAGCGCCAATAACCCCCCCTAAAATTAAAAAAAAGGCAAGAAAAATATCCACGCTATTACTAAATGTTGCATGCATAATAGTAGCAAAAGCGCTTGTAAATATTATTTGAAATAAGGAAGTGCCAGCGACAAGCAGTGGAGGCATACCTAATATATATATCATTGCTGGAACTAACAAAAACCCACCACCTACCCCCATTGTTGCCACCAAAAAACCACTTACAAAACCAATTCCACCTGGCACTAATATACTTATGTATAGCTTTGAGCGAGGAAATCTCATTTTATATGGGAGTTTTGATATAATCCCGCGCGATTTAAGTTGATTAAATTCTGACTTCACAGTCTTTTTCTTAACCGTAGTAATGACACTTTCGAATAACATCATTATTCCTATAGAACCTAAAAGAATAATATATAAAAGCGAAATAATAAGATCTATTTGCCCTATAAACTTGATAAACTGAAAGAAGAAAACGCCAATAACTGTCCCAAGAAAACCACCTAAGAGCATTACGCTACCAATAAGAAAATCAACATGCCCCTTACGCCAATAACCCATTACACCACTAAGGCCAGATGCAACTAGCTGACTGCCCTGTGTGCCAACAGCAACAGCAGAAGGGATACCCATGAATATAAGAAAAGGAGTAGTTAAAAACCCCCCTCCAACACCAAAAACACCTGAAATAAAACCAACAAAGGCGCCTAAAAAAAAGATTGCTTCTACCGCAATACTCATTTCAGCAATCGGCAGATAAATCTGCATTTAAACACCCCTAAGAATCGCCTTGGCAATTAAAAACACCATAGCCACAATATATAGACTATATAGAAAGCTATAAATGATCAAAATATAATTAAGAGAGTTATACCCTAGAATGTATAGACATCAAGTTTTCTCTTGCCTTCAACCTTTACCTTAGGGTCTTTGTTGAACTCTCTATAGTGACCATTTGTTTTTTTATGCCTTACTTTGCTAAAATCAACTGACTTTACAATAGATAAAAATGCCGGACGCCATTTCATATAGACGCTTTCTTCTGAAGAGCAGTCAACAATATAGACTCTATCATGATATAAAGATGCAAACATCAAGCCTCTTTTGCGAACCAAGGTTCCTTCAGCTGTTTCATAAGATGCCTCTGCCATGCTGGCATAACCAAGCCCAAGACCAGCTTCATCTTTAAATGAATCAACAACAACATTATTGTAATCACCTAAGTAATCATTCCAGAATTTACGACTATAAGCAACTTTTTGAATATCTGCATCAAACTTACCTGGGAAAATTACAAATCTACGATCATTTCTCACGCGTACCTTACAGGTTGCATAATCCCCCTCACCAGGACCAACGATAGTAATTTTATCATCTGCCTTTTGGTTCATTACCCTAGCCCATGTATCAGGAAAACTTATGGAAAACCCCTCTTTTTGATCTTCATAGAAAAATTGCCCCGCCTGCGCCGAAGAAACAAATGCGAAGCACACAAATGTACCAACAAAAAATGACTTGATTATCTTATACATGATTTACGCTTATCCCAGTAAGTTAACGCTGTTCATATTGTGCTATTTTAATTAACAAAAAGCAAATATCTTTACGAAATTAACACAATAATATAGTGCAATAAAAGTTTTTATATGAAAAACCCCATTATTTTTTGAACTTGCCTTAGATTTTCATTAGCAATCGTCCGGGCATTATTTGCTCCTTCAACCAAAAACCTATCAATTTGATCAGGATTATCCATAAGCTCATTCATTCGCTCTGTTATCGGCGTAAGGTGTTCAACAGCAACATCAATAAGAGCTGGCTTAAACTTTCCAAATTGTTGTCCTGCAAATTTTTTTATTACATCTTCTTTCTTAATATCGCTAAGAGCTGCATATAAAGTTACTAAATTCATAGCTTCTGCACGCCCCTCTAGGCCTTTCAAATTATCTGGCAGGGGATCAGAATCAGTCTTGGCTTTCTTAATCTTCTTTGCGATTAAATCAGGAGTATCTGTTAAATTTATACGTGTCATATCAGAATCATCAGATTTGCTCATCTTTCTACTACCATCGCGCAAAGACATAACCCTTGGAGCAGGACCTGTTATCACTGGATCAGGCTGCGGGAAGAAATCCACATCATAACGAGTGTTAAATGTTGATGCCAAATCCCGAGTTAGCTCAAGATGCTGTTTTTGATCTTCACCTACAGGTACATGCGTTGCTTTATATATAAGTATATCCGCCGCCATTAGAACTGGATATGCAAATAGCCCTAAACCTGCACGTTCCTTATTCTTGCCTGCTTTATCCTTGAATTGTGTCATACGCTCTAACTTGCCCATTTGTGCCATAGTAGCTAGCAACCACATTAGCTGTGAATGTTCTGGCACGTGTGATTGCACGAAAAGCGTTGATTTTTTAGGATCTATACCTGCTGCTATATAAGCTGCAGCAATCTCCCGCGTAGAATTTGCAAGTTGCTTAGGACTATAATCAACCGTTATTGCATGTAAATCAACTACACAATACAGGCACTGCGTATCTGCCTGCTCTTGAAAAGCCACCCAGTTTTTTAATGCGCCAAGATAATTTCCCAAATGAAGTTGGCTTGTAGGCTGCATACCCGATAAAATACGTTTCATTTCAACACTCTATGATTTTTTCTTTATTACATACCCCTTTAAATCAGAATACTTAATTGCACCAGTTAGCAATATAGAAACCGCATATATCAGCCCCCCCATAATAACTATAATAGCCAACGCTATTATTTGCTCTAACCAGCTACCTTCAAATATCCAGCCATTTAAAGGAACTGAAAGAATATACACCCCTGCCCCCATGATGCAAGATGAGAGAGTAATCTTATGTATATTAGTTAGAAATCTTCGATCAAATCTTAATTTTTCATGAGTCTTTAGAGCGCGAGTATGCAAATAAAACTGCAACCAGCCTGTAAGACCAGTTGAAAGGGCTATACCCGCAACCCCAATAAACTGTATAAGAATAATACTGCCAATAATATTTGTAATAGTTGCTATTATAGAAATGCGAACAGGGGTTGTGGTATCCTCTCTTGCCCAATGCGCCGTAGAGAACACCTTAATAGCAATATAGGCTGGCAAGCCTATAGCATAACCCCGTAAAACTTGGGAGGTTATCAAGCTATCAGAAATATCAAACTCCCCGCGCTCAAACAATATTGTAATTAACGGCAAAGGTATAACCATTAAGGCAATTGCTGCTGGCAAAGCCAAAAGCAAGCAATACTCTAAAGAACGGTTAAATAAGTCAATGGCGTGCCTCTTATCTTCTTTGACCATTGCACGAGAAAGCATTGGAAGAAGAGCTGTTCCAACTGCTATACCAACCACCCCTAGGGGAAGTTGATTTAAACGATCAGCATAATAAAGATAAGATATTGACCCTGCTTCTAAAAATGATGCCAATATAAGATCCACAAACAAATTGATATGAACAACACCCGCACCAATAACCGCAGGGCCCATAAGTTTAAATATTTTTCGTATATCTGCATTTAACCTTGGTCTTGATATTGTAATTTTTACTCCCGCTCTTTTTACACTTAACCAAAGAAATATAAATTGTAAAACACCTGCAGCTAGCAATCCCCAAGACAAAGCATGTCCTGTTGTTTTAAAATTATCACTTAACAGTAACGAAACGATAAGTGACAGATTGAATAAAACAGGCGCAAATGCAAATGGAGCAAAACGATCCATTGAATTAAGAACTCCGCCCAAAAGAGCCGTTAATGACATTAGCAATAAGTAAGGAAATGTAATCCTAGTTAACTCTACAGCAAGCTCCATACGAATAGGATCACTAACAAACCCAGGAGCAATTGCAGCTATAATGAATGGCATCAAAATAAGTGCAATAACTACGAATACTGATAATATACTTAGCATGACCATAAAGGCATTACTCGCAAAAAGATCAGCTTTATCTTGCGTTTCGATTTCACGCGTTTTGGAATAAATAGGAACAAATGCAATACTAAATGCCCCTTCTGCTGTAACACGGCGAAAGAAATTTGGAAGTTTTAAAGCTACAAAAAAAGCATCAGCAACATACCCAGCCCCCAAATATGCGGCTGTTAATATATCTCGCGCAAATCCAGCAATACGCGACAATGCTGTCATTCCTGCTACTGTAGCCATAGCTTTTACTAATTTCATGTGCTAACTATTACCATTATTTAAGGAGAATAACAGTATGCAAAATCCTGAAAAATCATGGTTTGGAGAAAAAAACGTTACTCCAGAAGAAAAAACCCGCGGAGTTATTGGCGTTTTTGATAGTGTTGCCAATAGGTATGACCTCATGAATGACTTTATGAGCATAGGCATTCACCGCCTGTGGAAAGATCGCTTCATCAAAATGATACGCCCTAGAGCAACAATAGCAGGGCGCCCAACAAACTATATTGATGTTGCAGGAGGAACAGGTGATATAGCCTTTAAAATTCGTAATAAAACTGGTGCAGGAGCAAATATCACACTTTGTGATCTCAATTATAGTATGCTATCAGTTGGCAGGGATAGAGCAATTGATAAAGGATGGATCAATGATTTTAACTGGGTAACAGGCAACGCAGAATCACTTCCCCTGCCTGAAAGCTCGACTGATATATACACAATTGCCTTTGGATTGCGCAATGTTACTCATATCGATAACGCCCTAAAAGAGGCTTACAGGGTGCTAAAACCAGGCGGCAAATTCTTTTGTCTTGAGTTTTCTCATGTCAGACCCTTTATATTGGCAAAAGCATATGACCTATACTCGTATAATGTAATTCCCAAGTTAGGAGAAAAAATTGTAAATGACCGTGAAAGTTATCAATATCTTGTCGAAAGCATTAGAAAATTTCCAAAACAAAAGGAATTGGTGCAACGAATCGAAAATGCAGGCTTTAAACGCGCAAAATATACAAACATGTCGATGGGTATAGTTGCTATTCATCAAGGAATAAAAATATAGAATTATCATAGATATATACATAAAACCTAATAGTAATATTACTTAAAAATAATATAAAATGCTCTTTAATTTGACATTACATAACTTTATGGTGCATTATTATTGTGTCTAGATGTTTTTTTAAAAAGGTTTAATACCTTTAGGTTTTAAGTAGGAGAGACTACAAAATGAGCAATTTCACAAAGTCATTAGTATACTCAACAACTGTTTTGGCGGCTGGTGTGGTCGGTATGTTTGCTATATACAATAGCTATATAACACCCTCTGATGCTAATAATGTTGCAAATATTTCTCCAGCATCTGGGATTAGCGACCCAGTAAATTCAAAGATAACAGATACCGCTAGATTGGTTAAGACATCTACAGACGAAACAAACCAAGAAAACCAAGATATTACTCCTATTATTAAAGAAAAAGAAATCAAAACAAAAAATTCCCCTTACATAAAAGGTAGTAGTGGTCCGCACTTTGTCCCTGAGAAAAGTGGTTCATTAAATACAAATAAATATATTGTTCTAGTAGGCGGAGGTGGTATATCCACGGCCAATCAGGGTGGGATGAGTATTGATGATCTTGATATAATATTAGAACAAGCCACCAAGAGTGCAAGAAGTAAAGCAGGCTTAGCAAACAAAAGAAGTAAGAAAAGAGATAAAAGTTTAAGTAAGGCTGGTAAGCGTAATTTGCTTAGATCCATGAGCGATTCTAAGTTTGCAGAAAAAAGAGGTCAGGCATCGTCAGATAAAGACAAAAGCCCTAAAATGACACAGCAAGCTTTTATTTTAAAACAAGCGTTGAAAACCGCTAAATCGCAAGATAAAGGTAAAGATACTAAGTTATTCGATAAAGATTCACTGGGTAAGGAACTAATAAAAACAGTTAGTCTTACTAATAACAAAACATCAGGAAAGTCATTTGGTGTAAATACAAATGCCGTTTCTGATACCGGCATAGACTATACCAGTTTGGCGACCGAAGCCCAAGCTGGATCTGCCCAGGCAGAAGCAAGTGCAACAGATCTTTCAAATGCGTCGGCAGCAGCAGCAGCAGCAGTTGATACAGCTTTAGCTGACTATCAAGCGGCCCAAGCTACAGCAGATGCCTCAGCCGCAGCGGCGGCTCAGGCTGCAACGGATCTTGCAACAGCACAGGCAGACCTAGCAGCAGCACAAGCAGCAGTTGCAACAGCACAGGCAGACCTAACCACAGCGCAAACTAACCTTACGGCAGCACAAGCAGCAGATGCAACAGCGCAGGCAGATTTAACAGCAGCCACAGCAGCAGAAGCAACCGCGCAGGCCAATTATAATACCGCTCAGTCTGACTTAAATGCAGCTCAGGCAGCACTTGCTGCGGATCCAACCAACCCAGCATTGATTGCTGCGGAAGCAGCAGCCCAGACTAATTACAATAACGCTCAAACTACGCTGACAGCTGCGCAAACGACATTATCGAACGCTACAACAACGGCAAATGCAACATCTGCTGCGCTTGCTAGCGCAACCACAGCGGAGGCTAATGCACAAACAGTGCTTGCTGATGCACAAACAGCGGAGGCTGCTGCGGTTACAGCGGAAGCTAATGCACAAGCAGCAAAGACTGCAGCAGATAATCAAGCAGCAACCGATGCCTCCGCTGCTGCCGCCGCACAGTCTTTATATGACCAAGCTGTCGCTAGCTCCGCTGATATGACGGCTCTTAGTAACAGCGTAACAGCCTCAACATCAACTGGTAGTCTTGCTGGGGCCGGTTCTGCCCTTAGTTCAGCATCGGATTCTTTATCTGGACTTTCGGATTCAGCCATGGCCGCTACCTCTTCACTTCCTCAGCAAGAAGCTGGCACCTTGTATGATCAGGCCGTAATAGAAGCTCAGGATGCGGCAACATCAGCAGCAGCTGGAATCACGTCTGCGGCGCTAAGTTCATCCTCGTCATTGCTATCTTCAGCACAATCAGGCCTAACAACTGCGGTTGCAAGTATGTCCACAGCAGCTGACCCTACAGCAGCTATTGCTAGCGCAAAAGAAGCGGCGAAAAGCACTCTTAGTGATATAAAAGGAGCTGTTGATATGGGTGGCTTAACAGACCTTACTAGCAGCATAGCAGGAGGTATTGGGGGTGCTTTAGGTGGTGATCTTGATATCTCTACCGTTACGAATCTAGTGGCGCAAGCAGCCAAGTCTCTACCGGCAAAGCTGATTGATTTCCTTCCAGACATACCTTTTGTAACTGATGCCATAGAAACTCTAGTATCTACTGCTACTGATATATTAACTTCGGTTATATTGGCACCGTTAGATATGTTTGGAAATGTGATCCCAGAGGTTCAACAATATAAGGATTCAATTGGAGATATTGCAAATAACCCAGGTACGTTTGCAGATACTGCGGTTAATAGTGCCGCCACTAACTTACAAAATGCAGATGGCATAATTGGTGGTATTGCTGTTATTGTTAATAATGCATCCGCGGGATCAGTCACTGATGTAGTAGTATCAGAAGTAACCGATGCTGTGACAAGTTCACCTGCATATACAAGTACAAGTGCAGCGGCGGTGGCAGGGCAAGTGACTAGCGCAGTTAATGCTGCAACTAGTGCTGCTAATAATATTCAAGGGCAGCTCTCAACAGCGGCTACGGCAACACAACAAATAGCAGTAGATGCTCAAACTGCTGCAACTAATGCGCCCGATATTATCGCTGGTGTGGCTGCTCGGTTGCCATAGTACTTATGGTAATTGCATATTATATAGAATATAGCCTTACCTTTGGTAAGGCTTTTTCTTTACTTAAATTATACAGATGATAAAAATATATAATGCTTAAGGATAAGAAAATATTACTGATTATTTCAGGCGGAATTTCTGCCTATAAGTCACTTGAACTAATACGACTTATAAAAAAAAATAACGGATCTGTTACTTGTATCTTAACCAAAGGTGGTGAACAGTTTATTACGCCGCTTAGTGTTTCTTCCCTATCAGGAAATAAAGTATATTGTGACCTATGGTCACTTACTGATGAAGCCGAAATGGGGCATATAAGACTTAGCCGTGAAAATGACCTTATAGTAGTTGCCCCTGCTAGCGCTGATATAATAGCAAAGATGGCACATGGTATAGCCGATGATATTGCCTCAACAACCCTGTTGGCAACTAATAAAAATATAATAATTGTTCCAGCTATGAATCCTGAGATGTGGAACAACACAGCAACCCAAGAAAATATTAAAACTCTTATAAATAGAGGCGTGAAATTAGTTGGTCCAGAAAAAGGGGAAATGGCTTGTGGTGAAACTGGATTAGGACGCATGAGCGAACCTGAAGATATCCTTACCTCCATAAAAGATTTTTTTTTCGATAAGCCGTTAAAAAATATTAATGCACTAGTTACAGCCGGACCAACTTATGAACCTATAGACCCTGTAAGATTTATTGGCAACAGATCTTCGGGGATTCAAGGATATGAAATTGCCAAAGCTTTAGAACAAGCCGGCGCTAATGTCACTTTGGTTTCTGGTCCTGCAAACTTAAATTCACCTAAAAATGTAAAAACTATTCATATAGAAACCGCGCAAGATATGCTTAATGCGTGTATAAGCGCACTACCAGTTCAAATATGCATATGCAGTGCAGCCGTTAGCGATTGGAAACCACAGCATCAATCATCGCAAAAAATAAAAAAAGAGGAAAGTAGTAAATCTCCTTCACTATCATTTATACAAACTCCTGATATATTAAACACAATATCAAATCATAAATCTAAAAGACCTGATTTAGTAATAGGCTTTGCCGCAGAAACTCAAAATATTGAAGCCCATGCACAAAGTAAGTTAGAAAAAAAAGGATGTGATTGGATACTTGCTAATTATGTAGGTAAAGATGATTTAGGCAATGAAAGGGCTTTTGGTTCTAATGAAAATCAAATATATTTCGTTACTGACAAAAAAATGGAAACTTGGAAACGCCAAGCAAAATCGATAATTGCAAGAAAGCTTGTTAAAAAAATTATTGAACATATAAACGATAAAAAGGTACAGGACAAACAATGGAATTTGTAAATAACGATAATATTGAGGTTGAATTAAAACCCCTTGAACATGCGGTGGGGTTAAAGCTCCCGACCTATGCCACCACCGAGTCTGCAGGAATGGATTTAACCGCTGCTTTAGAAGAAGCATTGGAACTTGGTGCTGGAGATAGAGCTCTTATACCTACTGGGCTATCCATCGCCCTTCCCCATGGTTTTGAAGCTCAAATCAGGCCTAGATCAGGTCTTGCTCTTAATCATGGTGTTACTGTACTAAACAGCCCTGGAACTATTGATGCTGATTATCGTGGAGAGATCAAAGTTATCCTTATAAATCATGGTAAAGAACCATTCACAATTCAACGAGGAATGCGCATTGCTCAAATGGTGGTTGAACGCTATACACATGTCAATTGGCGCGTAGTTGATGACCTAAAAGAAAATAAGGAACGCGGTGAAGGGGGATTTGGCTCAACTGGCGATGAATAATGTTATCAAGTAGTATAATTTGATATAGTGAAAAAGGCATAATACATGTCAAGGGTGAAAAAAATAGAAGCATACACTGCCTGCGATTATAATCATAAGATAGATGAATACATTGATAAAGGTCATACCCCTATGATGGCTCAATATCATGCCCTAAAAGAAGATCACCCCAACTGCCTGTTATTCTATCGTATGGGAGATTTTTATGAGCTATTTTATGATGATGCTGTAATAGCATCAAAGGCATTAGATATAACCCTTACAAAACGAGGAAAATCTCAAGGTAATGATATTGCTATGTGTGGTGTTCCATATCATTCATATCAACCTTATTTGGCAAAGCTAATCCGTTTGGGGTATAAGGTTGCCATTTGCGAGCAAGTAGAAACCCCACAACAAGCAAAGGAACGCGCTAAGAAAGAGGGAAAAAGCCCCTCTAAAGCCCTTGTAAAACGAGAGGCTGTACGCATAGTTACAAGAGGTACACTTACTGAAGATGACCTGTTAAATAAGACACAAAATAATTATCTTTGCTCAATATATTATGACAAAAATATAATGGGCGTGGCATGGATTGAATTATCAACAGGGTCATTCTTTGTTAAACATGTTAATAAAAATCAAATCAGTGCATTACTAGAAACCATATCACCTTCTGAAATTATTGTAGTTGATAATCAATTAAACGATTTGAAAAAAATATTTACAATTACAGAGCATATATTAACAGTAATTTCGGATAAAAAGCACTCTTATGAAAATGCTGCTACTAATATTGCAGAAATTTACAATGAAGTAGATATAAAGTTTCTCAGTAATTTTCAACATCAAGAAATCATATCTATGTCTATGATTATTGAATATATACAAACCACACAAAAGGGAAACTTGCCATATATAGATAGACCAAAGCAATATGCAATAAATTCAAACATGGAAATTGATGCTTCAACCTATAAAAACCTTGAGATAATGCGTACTTTATCAGGTGAGAAAAAGGGAAGCCTTATTGATATAATTGATAAAACGCTCACAGGAGGTGGCGCACGATTGTTGCAGCATTATCTATCTGCTCCTATAACAGATCCTAAAAGAATAAATACTAGATTAGATAGAATTGAAAGCTATATAAATAATACAAACTTAAGAAATACTATTAGAGGCTTATTGCGCAATATACCTGATATTGAGCGCGCATTAACTAGAATAACGATGTCAAGATGTACTCCTAAAGACTTGTCATATATTCGTGATGGTCTTAGTAAGGCTGAAATTATTAGGGTGGAACTACAATCAAATAATATATATCTTAAAGCACATAGTAAGGTATTTGAAAGACTAAAGCAAAAACCAGAACTTTGTGCTGTTCATGATATCCTTAAATCAGCGTTACATGACGAACCCTCTTTATCTATAAAAGATGGAAATGTAATAAAATCTGAATTTAATGCCAAGCTAAGCGAGTTGCGTAATATTAGTGAAAATAGTCGCAATACAATAGCTTGCCTTCAAGCTAAATATCGCAGCGTTTCTAATATAGAAACATTAAAAATAAAATTTAATAATCTATTGGGATATTTTATAGAAGTTCCTGCAAAACGTGCTGACTCCCTAATGGTTAAAGAGAATAGCACAAATAGCGATAAAACTAATATTTTTATACACCGCCAGACAATGTCAAATGTTGTTCGCTTCACCACTACTGAGCTATCAGAGCTAGAACGTGATATTTTAAGTGCAGCAGATAAAATCTTAGCGCTAGAAACCAAAATATTTGAAGATTTAGCCAATCAAGTTTCGCAACAAGCAGAAAATATAAAATCTATTGCTAGTGCACTTTCAATAATAGATGTTAGCTCAGCTAATGCAGAGCTTGCTGTTTGCAATAATTACACAAGACCCAAAATTGATGATAGTTTATATTTTGAACTAACCAATGCCCGCCACCCTGTTGTTGAAGCATTTCTTAAGACAAAAAGCGAAGCCTTTGTCCCTAATGACTGTAAAATAGGACTAAATAACAGATTATGGCTTTTAACTGGCCCAAATATGGCTGGTAAATCTACATTCTTAAGGCAAAATGCTTTAATAGCCATTATGGCACAGATCGGGTGCTATGTACCTGCAGATTCGGCGCATATTGGTATAGTTGATAAATGCTTTAGCCGCGTTGGCGCATCTGATGACCTAGCACGCGGTCAGTCAACCTTTATGGTTGAAATGGTTGAAACGGCAACTATTTTAAACAATGCCACAAGACGTTCATTGGTTATTCTTGATGAAATTGGAAGAGGAACAGCAACCTATGATGGATTATCTATTGCCTGGGGGTGTATTGAATATCTACATGAGGTAAATCAGTGTCGCTGTATATTTGCAACACATTATCATGAACTTACATCATTAAAAGAAAAACTTAAAAAAATGTCGTGCTATACCATGCAGGTAAAGGATTGGAACGATACTATAGTATTTATGCATAAAGTTATCCACGGTTTTGCCAATCGCTCTTACGGCATACATGTAGCAAAATTAGCGGGGCTACCCACTCCTGTAATAAAAAGATCTCAACAGATTTTGGATCTGCTAACAAGTAAAAATAATAGCCAAAAAACTGAACAATTAGTTAACGATTTGCCTCTTTTTTCTGAAATCAGAAAAGATTCAAACAAAAAATCAGAGCTTGAAGAATTTATTGATAGTATTGACCCTGATGCTTTATCCCCACGCGATGCGCTAGATATTATTTATGAAATAAAAAATAAGAATAGTCCCTAAATTTTATAATTTTAATTATATAAAAGCTTAGCTATACTTTCGTGTATATAAATTACTACCATTTAAGGAGATTTCTTAATGGAAAAGTCATATATACTTGTTGTTGATGATGATGAAACTATACGCATACTTGTTGAATCCATACTACAAAAAGAAGGATACAAAACAACAAGCGTTGAAAATGGTCAAAAATGCATTGATATGGTTAAAGTTGCACCACCGAAAGCTATTATTTTAGACTGGGAAATGCCAGAAATAGACGGGCTGGAAGTGTTAAAAAAAATAAAATCAGATGAAAAAACTAAATCTATTCCAGTAATGATGCTAACATCTAAAAATGATATATCCTGCGTATCACAATGTCTAGAAGCTGGAGCCAATGATTACAGCGCAAAACCATTTGATCATAATGGCTTTATAGTAAGGATAAAGAAAATGCTATCTAAGTGAATGCTTAGTTTTTACTTAAGACATGTGCTTTTATAAGAGATATTAATGTTTCAGCACTATATGGCTTTTTCAAATAGCCAGAGATTATTCCACTCCCAAGCTTGGTTTTAACTTCCTCCTCACCTAGGCCTGTGACAAAAACGACAGGAATATTTGATAGCCTAGGGTCTGCCTTTAGATTAAGCAAAGATGCTATCCCTTCCATATCAGGCATCATAAAATCAACAAGTATTATATCAGGAATAAAATCCTGAGAACTGGCTATGGCCTCATCAACACTCAAAAATGTTTTTGTATAAAATAATCCTGTACCACATAAATAAGCCCTTGTTATTTTACAAATAACAGGATCATCATCAATATGCATAACCCTGATTCTATCTTCTGTGCGGATTTTCTTTTCCGAAACATCTAAATTATGCAAAGAAGTATCATTATTAGAAATAAATTCTTTTACGTTTTGAAAGTTACAAGATAAATCATTAATCAAGGTTTTTAATTCCTTAGAATTAGCCCCCTCTCCCGATAGTTTTTCAATTTTTTCTGCAATCGAGGATAATTTGACAAAACCAAGCGCAGCACTTGACGACTTCAACGGATGAGCTGCCATTTTAACCGCTTCAAGATTGCCTCTTTTATATGAGAGCACAATATCATTCATATATTTATCTGTATTTTTAATATAGCTATCAAGAAGAGAAGAAAAACGCTTTCCCATAACTTCATGCACAGACAAAAAAACTGAATTATCAAAATCCAATGCCATATAAACTTCAGTCCTACTATAAATGAAAAATCAGGTTCTTTACTTGGTACGATTTATATTCTATTACAACAGAAAACAAAAATAAATAAACTTTTTAAATTGAGTGTAATATGAACGAACAAACACCAATAATTGAAACAGATGCAGTTATAATAGGTGCTGGTCCTTGCGGTTTATTTGCTGTATTTGAAATGGGGCTGCTTGATATGAAGTGCCACTTAATAGATATATTAGATAGAGCAGGAGGACAATGTGCAGAGCTCTACCCCGAAAAACCCATATATGATATTCCTGCTTATCCATGTATTACAGGACAAGAGCTAACCGATCGCCTTATGGAACAAATAAAGCCCTTTAATCCAGTTTTTCACTTTCAGCAAATGGCAGAAAAGCTTGAAAAACTTGAAAATGGTAAGTGGCGCCTTACTACAGATACAGGAACAGTTTTCAATACTACATGTATTATAATTGCAGCAGGCGGAGGAAGTTTTGTTCCTAAAAAACCCCCTATTCCTAATATAGATGAATTTGAAGGGATATCTGTTTTTTATTCAGTTCGTAAAATAGAACAATTTAAAGATAAGGATATTGTTATAGTTGGCGGCGGTGACTCAGCTCTTGACTGGAGCTTGAACCTACAACCGGTTGCAAAAACGCTAACATTGATACATAGACGCGACTCCTTTAGAGCTGCTCCAGATAGTGTAAACAAGATGCATAACCTAGTCAAAAAGGGCGCACTTAAGTTCCAAATTGGTCAGGTAAAGGAACTAATTGGCAGCAATGGAACGCTAACTTCTATAAGAATTCAAGATCAAGATAAAGAGTTTCATGAGCTCAAATGCGATGTAATGCTTCCGTTTTTTGGTCTTACAATGAAGCTAGGCCCCATTGCTGATTTTGGGCTTAACCTTGATAATAACCTTATACCAGTTGATACAGAAAAATTCGAAACGTCACATAGCGGTATATTTGCAATAGGCGATATTAACTATTATCCGGGTAAGTTAAAATTGATACTGTCAGGTTTCCATGAGGCAGCACTCATGTCGCGCCAAGCATTCAAATATTGTCGCCCTAATTCTAAACTACGCTTTGAATACACAACCTCAAGCTCTTCACTACAAGGTAAGCTCGGGGTAGAGAATTAAGTATTGTTGTATCTATATAATATAAAGTCAGTAGATAAAGACAATGCTTTATTCAATACCCTCAAATAGTGGGCTTGTGATATAGCGTTCTGCAAATGATGGCACAATAACCACAATCTGCTTTCCTTTATTTTCATCTCTAAGCGCAACCTTTTTAGCCGCGGCAAAGGCTGCACCCGATGATATACCACAAGGTATAGCATCAAGTTTTGCAATTTCCTTCGCAGTTGCTATTGCTGTTTCACTGTTAATACTAACAGCTCCATCAATCAAATTCAGATCAAGATTAGATGGTATGAATCCTGCGCCGATCCCTTGTATCTTATGAGGTCCTGGCTGCCCTCCTTCAATAACAGGGCTTTCCTCTGGCTCAACCGCATAGGATTTAAAGTCAGGATTTCGTTCCTTTAAAATCCTTGATACCCCCGTAAGAGTTCCTCCTGTACCGACACCAGATATTAGAATATCAGCTTTACCTTTGGTATCTATCCAAATCTCTTCAGCCGTAGTTTCACTATGTATTTGTGGATTTGCAGGATTATCAAACTGCCCGAGTGTATATGAATCTTCATATTCTTCAAGTAATTCTGCTGCCTTTGATATGGCTCCAGACATACCCTTCTCCTTAGGAGTTAGAACTAATTGTGCACCTAAAAAGCGCAGCATTTTTCTGCGCTCAATAGACATACTCTCAGGCATTGTTAATATTAAACTATAACCTTTTCTTGCGGCTACAAACGCCAAGGATATACCTGTATTTCCTGACGTAGGCTCAATTAATACTGTTTTTCCCGGAGTTATCCTTCCGGCTTTTTCTGCTGCTTCGATCATTGCAAAGCCAATACGATCTTTTACTGAAGCAACAGGATTAAAAAATTCCAGCTTTGCCAATATATCTGCTTTAATATTATATTTTTTAGTAAAATTGCTAACTCTAACCATCGGTGTTGCGCCAATAGTGTCTAAAATACTATTATAAATTCTACCACGGGCTTCTATCTGAGGTTTTATAGACTCTTGGGTGTTATCAACTTCAGGAAAACTCATTTTTATATCTCCTTTAAAGAATTTATGTATATTTAGCTATTTAAAATCGTAATCCATCAACACTAAATGAATTTGGACAGTAATTTTTAGTCGCCCTCCCCAGGTTTTTCACTAAAGTCTGTTTCAAACTTACCTTTTTTATTTTTCATTTCCTCAGCTTCGGGCATTGGAGATTTTTGCAAGGTTATATTAGGCCACTGCTCTGCATATTTACGATTAATTTCCACCCATTTCTCTGCGCCTTTTTCTGTATCAGGCAATATAGCCTCTATAGGGCATTCTGGCTCACATACACCACAATCAATGCATTCATCAGGATGAATAACCAACATATTCTCCCCTTCATAAAAACAATCAACAGGGCAAACCTCAACGCAATCAGTGTACTTACACCTTATACATGCATCTATTACAACAAAAGTCATTTTTAATCCTCAACTCCTCAACTCCTGATACAATAACAGGAAACACACTATAATCTTGATTATTAATAAGGCAACTGGTTTTAAAAAGAAAACTAACTATACATCAATGATAAGCAAGCATATTATAACTTAAAAACTAATAGTAAAGAAACTAATATGAAATTATTTAATTGCTTTTTAATACCACTAATAATTACTACTATTACAGGCTGCTCTGCAATTGATAAAACAAATAAAGATCTGCCTGCCCTGATCCCAATGGAAAGTCAATATAATTCTAAAATTATCCGTATGGACGATGGTTATGTTAAACAAGCAATTCATGATTACTTAAAATATAAAAACTCACCGCTATTCTCACAATATAACTTTACTAGAATTGATTTAAATAATGATGGATTAAAAGATGCTATTGCCTATATAGAGACTCCATACGGTTATTGGTGTAATAAAAATGGTTGCACAATTTTAATTATGAAAGCACGTGAACCTCCATGGGCTTACGCCCATGGCGTCACTCCAGCTCAAGCTCCGCTTGTCCAGTGTCTTCCTCACCCTGATGTTGAATATATTTCCTAAGAGCGCTCTGTGTAATGC
>JALTAZ010000084.1:7176-12328 GCA_027075555.1 Micavibrio sp. | reverse complement strand
TTGGGCATGTCAGTGATTTCAAAGGTGAAGAATTTAGTAAGAAAAAAACAAAAGCTTGGGAGAAAAAAATATCCACCTTTTTAAGCCAACAGGAAAAGTCTAAGGAAAAAACTAATAGAGATAATAGATCTTCTCAGACTCAGTCTAAGCCTAACCCTAAGAAGTCAAATCCCTGATTTTTTCAACCATTGAAAAAAAACCACTGCGCCTATTTGCGCTTAAGTGTTTATCAAGGCCAATTTCCTTAAATGCCGAGTCGATATCGACACTTTTAATATCGTCAAGATTTTTTCCTTGAAAAGCCGCCATAAGAATAGCTACTAGACCACGCACTATATGAGCATCACTATCAGCTTGGAAATGAAATATATTATCCGTAATGTTAGGGATAAGCCAAACCCTAGATGTACAGCCACGAACTAAATACTCATCGCGCTTTAATGTTTCATCAATATTTGGCAATTTTCTACCAATATCAATTAAATATCTATAACGCTCTTCCCAATTATCAAATAGAGAAAAATTCTCAACAACCTCATCAAGTGATTCTAATGTCATAATCTCAATATTTTCAGTAAATTCAGCTATAGATGCTATAGGTTATGTGGCAGATATAAGATAATTTCAAGTATCAAAAATAAAAATATAACATAATCTATGCAAAAATACATATTACTTAATATAGGGGCTTGCACAAGAGCTCATCAATTGGCAGATTGAATATAACAAGATTCTTAAAAAGGACAGAAAGCCTCTAAATATGAGTAAATCAACATCTGAATCAAAAAGTACGCTTTACTGCTCATTTTGCGGAAAGAGCCAACATGAGGTACGCAAGCTTATCGCAGGTCCAAATGTTTTCATATGTAATGAATGCGTTGAATTGTGCATGGATATTATCCGTGAAGAAGACAAAACCCAAATGGTTCGCACTGGTGATGGTGTTCCTACCCCTAGAGAGATAAAGCAAATTCTAGATGACTATGTTATTGGTCAAGAAGATGCCAAACGTGTTCTTGCTGTTGCAGTTCATAATCATTATAAACGCCTAGAACATGGAGGAGATGGGAATAGCTCTGATGTTGAGCTAGCAAAGTCTAACATACTTTTAGTTGGTCCAACTGGTTGTGGTAAAACTTTATTAGCACAAACATTGGCGCGCATTCTTGATGTTCCTTTTACCATGGCCGATGCCACAACTTTAACCGAGGCAGGATATGTTGGTGAAGATGTTGAAAATATCGTGCTTAAGTTACTACAAGCTAGTGACTATAATGTTGAAAGAGCGCAAAAAGGTATTGTTTATATAGATGAGATTGATAAAATTTCACGCAAATCTGACAACCCATCAATTACGCGTGATGTATCTGGTGAGGGCGTACAGCAAGCATTGCTAAAACTCATGGAAGGAACTGTTGCCTCTGTCCCACCACAAGGGGGGCGCAAGCATCCTCAACAAGAATTTTTACAAGTTGACACTTCTAACATATTGTTTATATGTGGTGGTGCATTTGCAGGTCTTGATAAAGTTATAGCAGAGCGTGGTAAGGGTACAACCATTGGGTTTGGCGCAGATGTAAAAGGCCCTGATGAACGCTCAGTTGGAGAGCTTTTGAGAGATTTGCAACCTGAGGATTTACATAAATATGGGCTTATTCCTGAGTTTATTGGAAGACTTCCTGTTATCGCAACATTAGAAGATCTTGATGAAGATGCTCTTGTTACAATTCTAACACAACCTAAAAATGCCTTGGTTAAGCAATATCAAAAATTATTTGATATAGAAAAGGCAGAATTAACATTTACAGATGGTGCCCTTACTTCTATTGCCCAAAAAGCCATAGATCGTAAGTCTGGTGCTCGTGGTCTTCGCTCAATTATCGAAGGGCTTCTTCTTGATGCTATGTTTGAAGTTCCTGATCTTGATGATGTTACTGAGGTTATAGTCGATAAACAAACTGTTGAGGAAAACAAAAAGCCTAAATATAAAAAGTCTAAAACAAAAAAGACTAAGGAAAAATCTAAATCCTCCCCCCCTCTTAAAGAAGCTGACAGCACCAAAGAAAAAAACATCATAGATGATAAAGAAAAAGAGGTCGGCTAAAAGGGGTTATGCTCAAACAATCAGCCAAAATAAATAAGGTTGGCTATAACCAATTTTTGTTTTGGCTTTTATCTTTATTGTTGCTGTCTCCTTGGATTTATTTTCAGCATCAAACCAGTATAAACAGCGATACGGCATGGCTTAGTATTTGTGCCCAGCGGCTGATATCTGGTGGTTCAATGCTACAAGAATGTTATGATACTAATCCACCGCTAAATATTCTGATATATGTTCCATTCATATGGTTTTCTGATCTGCTGAATATAAGTCTGTATAAAAGTTTATTTTGGATTACATTATTATGGATTTTTTGCTCCGTATTCATTACAAGAAAAACTCTAAACTCATTTCCATCATTAAACCAAAATGATAAAAACGTAATATCACTGGCATTACTTTGCTCTTTAACAATTGTACCTTCGTTATATTTTACGGAAAGAGATCACTTTACAGCAATAATGATACTGCCACTAATATTGGTACAAATTGCCTATACTTACGAATATAAATTATCAAAAATTATTACCTATAGCGTCCTGATATTAGGTGGAATTACCCTTTTCTTAAAACCTCATTTTGGCATCATATCTATATTTTTGCTATTACACCGCATGATAGTACAAAAACGTTTTTTTATAGTAAAAGATACTGATTTTATTATTTTATTTGCTATAACTCTTATCTATATAGCTGTAATATTCTTGTTTTTCAAAGACTTCGTATATTTTATTCTTCCAGACGTCATTGATACTTACTTATATTATAATGATAGAATACAAACTTATAAAACGGCTATGCCCTATTTTTTTATAATTATAGCAAACCTTATTGCACTAATATTTATTAAAGATAAGAGTAAACCCATAATCTTATCTATAATAGCTTGCGCCATTCTCGCGTTAATAGCATACATAATACAAATGAAGGGTTTTACCTATCAACGTTTGCCTTTAAATACAGTGTTGCTTCCAATAACTAGCATCATTATTTTAAAGCTGATAAGCACAAAAACAATATTAGAAAATAACGTCTTTCTTTCCTACTTCTTTGCAATTATAATTTTTTTAATTTCTTATTTTAATTATCCAATAAGGCCTAATTTTCCATCTCACGCAGAATATATAAATAACCCCATTACAAACTATATTGAAAAAAACTGTGATAAGCCATGTTCATTTTATATAAGCTATGAGAATATGGATATAGTTTCTCAGCTTGCCTTTTATTCTGATTTTATATATGCAACGCGCTTCCCAACTTTTTGGTTTCTAATAAATATTGATGATAATGATATAAAAAAAAGGCAACGCTTTGCCAATTATATTATTGAGGATATAAATAAGTATAATCCTTCTTTATTACTTATACTATCCTCTAGCCCTGAATTAGATAAGATTAAAGGAAATAAAACTGTAATTGAATATTTTGCCTTTTCTTATGATTTTAAAAAAACAATGAAGCAATATCAAAAAATAGATAATTTGACAGTTGATCGCGCAATATTTTACAAAGACACTCCCTATGATTTTCCCTATATTCTAAAATGGGACGTATATAAAAGGGTGAAGAAAAGTGGATAATAAATATATTTCATGGGCAGTGTTTTCATTGTCAATAGTTGCCATAATAATCCCTTGGTTGTTAATACAAAGCCAATATATGATAACTGGAAATATCTCGTGGTTGCTGATGGCTGCGCAAAGGTTATTAAACGGACAGGATCTTCTAAGTAATATATATGAAACAAATCCACCACTTAGTATATTAATTTACATTCCCCATATTATATTTTCTAAAGTTACAGGACTATCACTGGCAAGTTCAGCTATATATTTAACAGCAATATATATAATCATATTCACATTAGCCGTAGCTCTAATTTTGAGGAATTTTAATTTCCTAGAATCTGGGGAGAAAAAATCGCTAATTTTAGGATATATTCTAGGAACAACAATTATAACTACATTATTTTTTTCCGACAGAGAGCATATAATAATAATTACTCTAATACCTTTTATGCTTTGCCAATACGCGGTTACAAATCATATAAAAATAAACAAAATACTTCTTATATTTATATTTTCAATGGGGGCAATATTTATATTGATAAAGCCTCATTATGGGATACTACCGACCATTTTCCTAGTAGAGCGAATGGTTAAACAAAAAAGGCTTAATATATTCTTTGATCCAGATTTTTTGGCTCTTAGTATTGCAACAATTTCCTATATTGCGGTTATATACATATTTTTTTATGACTATGCCACTACCATTTTCCCAGATGTCTGGACATTATACGCATCAGAAACAAATCCAATGATTTCCCTAAAATCATCTCAGCTAATAATGGTAGCTGGTTTTTCTATGTATCTATTTGAGTATTTTTCAGAAGACCTGAAAAAACAAAAAAGACAATTTATCCTTTTTCTATACGCAAGTTCACTGATTTGTTTAGTTCCTTATTTTGTTCAGATGAAAGGATTTTATAATCATATAATTCCCGTCTATGCGTTTCTTGTATGTGCTTTTTCACTATCAATTAGCTCCAGAGTATCAAAATACTTAAAATCATATAAGCTACTTCATTTTGTTATACCATTTACCACCACATTTACCTTGATTTTGTTTATAAGCCCATTAAATCAGGATTTTCCTAAGCAGCATGAAGTAAAAAATATGCCTGTGGCACAATTTTTAGAAAAAAACTGTCCTAAACCATGCACATTTTTTGTATTTCATGGTGATATAGAAATATTTAATCCAACGGCTTTTACCATGGGATATATTCATGGATCACGTTTTCCTGCTTTATGGTGGCTTCCAAGAATTTTAAATGAGATAAATTTGAATAATCCTAAAACCATTGAAAGATATACGGATTTAAAAGACACCTACTTAAACTATGTTGCCAAAGACCTTGAATATTACAAGCCTTCAATAATTCTTTTATCTAAAGATATGCAAATTGGAAATATAAAAAAATTTAACTTTTTGGATTTTTTTGCTGACAATCCAAAAATTAAATATATTTTCAATGAATTATATGAA
>JALTAZ010000084.1:0-7166 GCA_027075555.1 Micavibrio sp. | reverse complement strand
GATGATGAGGTATTTGAGTTTAACAGAGCCAAATATTTCAGAGGAACAACTCTGAATAATGTTTATTTACTAAGATATGATATTTATAGAAGAAAAGATGTTAATTAATATGAACAGCGCTACTATTTATCCTTGAATACGAAAGTCCATGATCCCGCATAATTCCATATAAGAGATACCCCCATTGCCAATATTTTTGCAAAATAAACCCACATAAATTGACTAGCTAAATAAATTGTTATGGTGCTTAATATAAGGCCTGAAAAACCAACAGCAATGAATAATGTTATCTGCTTAACCAGTTGATTAAGCTTTAAATTCTTAAATGTCCAAATCGCATTAAAATAAAAGCTATTTATTAAAGCTACGAAAAATGCAGATATATGCGCGTAAATGAACGTAATATCAAATAGATCATGCAAAATATAAAAAACCGAAAAATCTATTATCGTGTTAACTATACCAACAACAGTAAACTTGCTAAAATTTTTGTAATGACTTTTTACTATATCTCGCATAAATTCGCTCTGATTACTTAATTATAACTAATTGTTGTATGTTGCGTAACATATATAATACATAAAGGAGGGTTATTAGTTTGCTAAAAGATTTAAAATCAGATTTTAAATACCCTCCACTTATTACCGCCATCATTCTTATTCTATTTATTGGACAATGGTCAACTCTATATCTTGACATACATATGGATGTAGATATGGGCTGGCTGTTACAATGTCTTGAAAGATTCTTATCTGGTGGTAAATATAGATCAGATTTTTATGAAACAAACCCCCCTTTAAGTTTTTTGATATATTTACCTGCCTACCCTTTATATACATTTATTGGGTTTGACGCCAAGTTCTCTGTTTTCCTTATATTTATGGTTTATATTTTATTTTCGAATTATATATTATATGGGCTGCTTAAAGCCGGCGGTTTTACGGCAACAAACATCGCTATAGTAATAAGCGCTGTTCTCATGGCTCAAACTTGGGGTTCTGCCATTCCGTATGGATCAAAAGACCACCTAATTTTAATATTTATGTTACCGCTTAGCCTTTATCAATATTTATATACATTGCAAAAACCAATGACCCCTATTATCTCCTATAGCAGCATAATAATGGGGGCAGTTGCCATTTGCCTAAAGCCCCATTACGGTATAATAACGGCTTTGTTTTTTATTCACCGCATCTATGTCAGAAAATCATTTGTGACTATATTTAAATCTCCAGACTTTTTAGGGTTACTTGCCGGTGGTTTACTATATTTAACAGTTATTTTATTCATATCTCCTGAGTATTTTAGCTTACTACCTGAAATAATGACTATATATAGCATTGAAAAACCCTTCCCCATCTCATCACGCTTTCACTATGCTTTATATGGAATTGTTGGTTTTCTACTAGGTATATGGGTGCTTTCTGATGAGAGTGAAAAAAAACTTGTATATGCCATATATGGATTTACATTCTTATCCTTAATCAGTCTTATACCATATATTATTCAAGGCAAAGGCTGGCACTATCAAGCCATAACTGTGCTTGCTTATGGTATGATGTCATTATTCATAACATTCTATGCTTTTGCATTAAAAATCACAAGAGCACCAGATATATCAATATGGATTAGCTGCGCCGTCATTGCTATGATAACATTTATATATACAACAGGTGGAAAGCTAAGAAGCCTAACAGAAGGACAATATAAAGCGATTCCAGTTGTTGATATAATAGATGAAAGGTCATGGAATAGAGTTTATGCAACCTATGACCTTCAAAATCTTCTCACCCCTCTTCCATATATTATTACTGATTTAAAAAATGGATCGCGCTTTGGTCAATTATGGCCTCTATCAGGGTATTTAACAAAAATAGAACAAACCGAAGACAAAAAAGAGCGTAAACATATAAAAGAACATATGTATGAATATGTGGATATGATTGTTGAAGATATGAAACGCTATAAGCCTAGTGTTATAACTATACCAATGTATAAAGACCCAGAAACAGGAAATCCTGGAAAGAATTATTATGAGTTTCTTATGAAACATGAAGGCTTTAATGAAGTTATGCAAAATTATATATATGAAGATACTATAGAATTTGACAATAGCCTTGCCACAAACAATTCTGATAAAGAAAAAATAGTTCCGCATGATATTTTTATATTAAAGCGCGAAAATAACCTTTAAAATATAATAAAAAAAATAGAGACTTAACATGCCCGCAAGAAAAAATGTTAAAGCAATAAATAAGAAAGAAACAATTTCAATTCTTGTTCCTTGCTATAACGAACAAGAAGTTATTGATCTATGCCATAAGGAAATAACAAGTATAATAGATAATCTTCCCTATAACTTTGAAATAATTTATATAAATGATGGAAGTTCAGATGAAACGCTTGATAAACTTCAAAAAATACAAAAAAAAGATGAGCGCGTTATCGTAATAAATTTATCAAGAAACTTTGGTAAAGAAGCCGCAATGACGGCTGGTATAGATAATGTTAGTGGCGATGCCCTTATTATTCTTGATGCTGATTTACAAGACCCACCTGCACTTATCCCTGATCTTATAAATATGTGGAAAGAAACAAATGCAGATGTTGTTTACGGTCAACGTTTAGTACGCGAAGGTGAAACATGGTTTAAAAAATTTACTGCTAATGGATTTTACAAGGTAATAAATTTCATTGCCAGTAATGTAGAAATACCGCGAAATACTGGTGATTTTCGCCTTATGAACCGGCGTGCTATTGATGCCTTAATACAGCTTCGTGAAAAACACCGTTTTATGAAGGGTCTATTTGCGTGGATAGGATATAAGCAAGTTGCCCTTCAATATAATCGTGCACCAAGAGCCGCTGGAGAAACAAAATGGAGCTATGTGGGTTTATGGAAACTGGCCATGGAAGGTATAGCAGGGTTTAGCACCACCCCCCTTAGAGTCGCTAGTTTCTTTGGGTTGATAATATCAATCTTATCTTTTATTTTTGCGGCTTATATCACAATAAGAACTATTATATTTGGAATTGATGTTCCTGGCTGGGCAACATTAACGGTAATGATATCATTTTTTAGTGGTATACAACTTCTAAGTATTGGCATCTTAGGAGAATATATAGGTAGAATTTTTGGAGAAGTCAAAAAACGCCCCCTTTATTTTATAGAAAATATATATAAAAAATAATTTGCTATAAATAATCCCCTTCCATAATTTACTATAAAGCGCTATCATTAAGCGTTGCTGCGTTTATCACTTAAATTATAATTTCCAATACGCTTTTTAAAAAAAGAGGTCATAATTATGAATCAAAATGACGATAAAATAATGCCTGAATCAGGCAAAAAATATAGACTTATCACTAGAAGCGATATGGACGGTCTAATTTGTGGCATACTTTTAAAAGAGCTTGATATAATAGATGACATTATGTTTGCACACCCAAAGGACATGCAAGATGGTTTAATAGAAGTTGGCCTGGATGATATAACAACCAACTTGCCCTATGTCGAAGATGTCTACCTATCATTTGATCATCATGCAAGCGAAGCCTCACGCGTTAAGGGGTCGCCCAAAAATCATGTGATTGATGCCAGCGCTCCATCGGCTGCAAGGGTTGTATATGATTATTTTGGAGGGGCAAATTCATTCCCGCGAATTAGCGATGATATGATGGAAGCGGTTGATAAAGCAGATTCCGCTAACTTCACAAAAGAGGAGATACTCTCACCTGATGGTTGGGTGTTACTGAGCTTTATAATGGATGCAAGAACAGGTCTTGGCCGCTTTCGTGACTTTAATATTTCTAACTACCAATTAATGATGCAGCTAATTGATTTTTGCCGTAATAGCAATGATATAAATGAAATATTGAACTTACCAGATGTTAAAGAGCGCGTAGATCTTTACTATGATCATCAAATAAAATGCAGAGAACAAATTGAACGTTGTTCTAAAATATATGATAATCTTGTTGTACTTGATTTGCGAAAAGAAGAAACTATTTGGGCTGGTAACAGATTTATAGTTTATGCCCTGTTTCCCCAATGTAATATTTCTATCCATATTCTATGGGGTAAGAATAAGCAAAATACTGTATTTGCAGTTGGAAAATCTATACTTGATCGCTCAAGCAAAACCAATGTTGGAAACCTAATGCTTGAATATGGTGGTGGTGGCCATGATGCTGCGGGAACGTGCCAAATTGCAAATTTGAAAGCTGAAGAAATTTTGCAAGAATTAATAGATAGAATCAATGCTGATGGTTAAGTTAGAACCTGTAAGCGAACTACTTTGTTAAATGTGGCTAAGTTAGATATGGCTGAAATATGAAATTATTGCGTAATATAACTGGCTTTCGTTTTGCGCTGTCGCCTATAGCCGCTGATAATAGGTCACGGCGAGAAAAATTGGTTGAAATTATAAAATATGCAAATTCAAATACCCCTTTTTACAAAGGCAAGTATAGCGCACTGTTAAATAGTGAGAAAGAACTAACTGATGAAGAATTCTTCTATGCTTTTTCACATCTTCCAATTGTTGAAAAACAGGACTTAAAGAATAATAATGAAGCATTTAAATCAGATCATTTAAAAGATAAAATTGACTTGCTTGAAGATGGACAAACACTAAATTGGTCTGATTTTTTAAAGCGTGCCTTGATAAAAAAAAATTTTTATACAACAATTTCTACGGGTGGATCATCAGGAAACCCCACATTTCGTTGGGTTGATAATCACGATGCGAATATATTTGCGCAAAGCTTTCTACATTCCTTTAAACTTAATGGCTGGAAACAAGGGGAAAGCTTTGTTGCCTATTACCCACTAAAATCATATTTCACTAGCATATATGCCGATCATGCGAAAAACTTAAATCGCTTTTTTGGTTTTACCATGGTTCCTTTTGAAAAAATAACCAAAGAAAGCGTAGAAAACTTGCTTGAAACGCTAAAAAACACCGATGCTACACTCTTGGTTATATTTCCATGTGTTTTACAACGTGTTGCCGAAATAATGAAAAAAGAAGGCATAGAACCTTTTGAGAACCTTCCTTACATAAATGTAAGTGGTGAATTTTTTCTTGATTGCAGTAAAAAATTTATCCAAAAAATGTTTCCTGATAGTGATATTCAATGCACATATGGAGCCGTGGAATTTGGTGAAATTGCCCACCAAAGCACCATGAGTAGCTTTGACTATAATGTGTTTTGTGAATATGTTTATATAGAGCAAGGGCCTAATAATTCCATGCTTGTAACGGCTTATAAACAAAAAGCCTTTCCTCTTATCCGTTATAAAATTGAAGATATGGGACAAATAATAAATAATGAAGATGGAACGCAGAACATTAAATCATTAGAAGGCAAAAATGATGATTATTTAATTGGTGCTGATGATTACATGTATTTTGCTTCGTTCTTTAACAATTTCGTTAATGAACTAAATAAGGCTCTAAATAGTCCCATAATAAATTTCATGATCCGCCATGGTATAGAAAAGGATGATAATAAGTCATACTTACAGCTTAACTTTGTACTGGAAAAAGCAGGCAAAGAAGAAAAAATAAAAGAAGCTGCGTTAGAATCCCTCAAAGAGGTTTTTGCAAATTTTGATAAAATAGAGGTAAATTTTCATGACCATTTTGATCATGATTATACCAGAAAATTCAAAATTATTGGCAGAGATGATGGTCTGAACGAAGTTGTTGGCGGCTATTACCAACGCAAGGCATCATAGAATATGTCTATCCCTCCCCCAGCATTAAAAAAAGGTGATGTTATTGGTGTATTTGCACCTTCTAGCTGGATCAATAAAAAAGATATAGAGCAATCTAAATACCTTGTAGAAAAGTTAGGCTATAGAGTATTTATCCACCCACAAACTTATGAGCGTGAAAATCAATCCGCTGGTTCTAATTTGCAAAAAGCGCTTGCCTTTCAAGGGCTTTGGCAACGTAAAGATATAAAGGCTATATGGTGTGCTGGTGGTGGCAACCGCTGTTTGCATATGATGGAAATTCTTAAATTTGAACCATTAATAAGAAATCCTAAAATTATAATAGGATTTAGTGATGTAACATCTCTACTCAATGGGATTTATGCAAATACAAATATAATAACGTTTCATGCTCCAGTCTTTAAAAATATCTATAAATATGATCAGTTAGATCATTTATTTAAAATTCTATCTGCTAAAATCGTTGATTATCCACTTAAAGAAAATAACGTTATAAACGCAGGTACAGCCAAAGGAAAACTTGTAGGCGGAAATCTAAGCATATTCCAGTACTTACCTCAAACATTACCTAATAATTTTTATAAAAACAGCATTTTGTTCCTTGAAGATTGCAATGAAGAGATCAGCCGAATAGATCGTATGATTTTACATTTACGGCGTTTAAAGCTGTTTAATAATATAAAAGCATTATGTTTTGGTGAGTTTATAAACCTTCGGGACTCTACCCGCCCATACGGATATAGCCTTAAGGATATTATTGAAGAACATTGCAAGGGTCTAGATATCCCCATTCTTTATAATATGCCATTTGGTCATGGCAAAAACTTATATAGCTTTCCAATAGGAGCCACAGCTTACATGGACACATCAAAAAATATATTTGAGCTAAAAAATTCAGCTACTATATGAATATGAATGGTCATAATAAATTAAGAATCTTGCAGAGCTTTATACGCTTTAATATCAAAATTACTATGCTCTCCCCAAAAATCAGTATGAGATATTATTTTTCTACTTAACGGAGAAAACACTAACTCACTCATTCCTGCGATAGAATATAATAATTTCTCTTTTCTTGTAATATGTCTTTTTTCAATTTCAAAAATGAATGACCAATACATATAGGCCGTATGCTGTGTGCGTCCCCACATAAAGTCACGAACATTATACCGCGCGCTCTCATAAATTTTAAAACGATCCGACAAAATTTTAATTATTCCAGCCCCTCCCTGACCTCTTCTATAGGGGTCTTGAAAAATAATTCCTTCATCAACCATATTTTCAAATATAGCAATAGACCTAGAAGTCTGCTTGGCAAATATTTCTATATAATCTTCTAACGGCTTTTGCAGGCTTATATCTGGGTCAATCATAACATCTTATCCATTCACACGATAAAAATTCTATCCACGTATTTAAAGAT
>JALTAZ010000083.1 GCA_027075555.1 Micavibrio sp. | reverse complement strand
CGCCGTATGAAACGATAACGCGCCTCCATCACCCTGATCCTGGGGCATTTATGGTGTGGAACAGTGTTTATGGTGATAAGGAGTATTTTACTAAATTTGTTTATGCCATTTCGGCATCAGATAAGAACAGGGATGTTATAGTTGCAGGAGAGATCAGGATAGATTCAGGCGTGCGCCCATCTTTGTTGCTGGTTAAATTTGATAGACTTGGGCGTGAAATATGGTCTAAAATCTATGATATCCCATACATAGAAAATATTATAAAGGTGGCTTCTGATGGAGATGGGTATGTTGTGGTTGCCAATATCTCTGTGCCCAAAAAAAATAAAGAAATATGGATTGGTTTTTTCGATAGCACAGGAAAATTAAAATCACATAAAATTTTGCGGGATAAGAAATTTGATTTACTTGCCAATGATATACAACCTAAGATTGGGGGTGGTGGCTGGATTATATCTCTTAGCTCGGTAATGAATTATAAAATATCGGATAATACTCAAAAGAATGCTTCTGTTTTTATTTTGGATAGTAATGGAAATAAAACAAATTCTCGTTCATATATTTTGGGGGTTGAAACTGAAATATTAAGCCTATCAGTATCGAAATTTAGTAATGAGGTGGAGGGTTATATCGCTACGGGGTATTTCAAAAATGATCTAGGTAAAAAAATTGGTTGGGTTTTGCGTTTAAATCAAGATTTATCCATGGTCTGGCAAAAAGAGTTTAGTCGTGGATTTTCGGCTAAAGTTACCGAATCTTATTCTGGCAAGGATGGTAATATATTTGTTGCTGCAGATATTGAGTCGGCCAATTATAAAACAGGGGGAGTGTGGCTTGCCAAGCTTTATGGCATTGATGGAGAAGTGATCTGGCAACGATATTATATGAGCAATGAAAAAACACATACATATAGCGTACGTGGTTTAAATGTTAATGATGACGGGCTTGTTGCGTTACTTATGATGGCAAATAAAATAGAAGTAAATAATACAGATAAAATAAAAATTGATAAGTCTAAAATAATGGGTTTTGGTATTAGTGATGATGTTAGCTATGCTCACTTATTAACGCTTAATCCTCAAGGGGTTACAATATCAGGAGATGCTTTTTACTATGCTAAAGGGGCAGTTTTATCTAGCCTGTCATCTGATAAGAATGGGCGCAGGATAATGGCAGGTTTTGCAATGGTTAAACCTGAAACAAAAATCAGAGAAGATGCTGATGATATTGATGAAGGTAAATCACCACTACAAGAGCAAGGCGATGTGCGTTTGCCTGATGTTGATTTATCTGAAAAAACTAAACGGGGGTTAAAATTATTACAAAAGAAAATAAGTGAGCAGTCGTTAATTGTCCAAAATGAAGATAAGGAATTACACCATAAATTGGCTAAAAACCATGATAGAAATTCAAATTTAGTTCAAAAAGGCTGGGTAGTAATGGGTGATATGCCAGATAAGTATATAGATAAATGCAATTAAGGTTAATTAATATAAAACAAGGTGATATAAGTGGAAAGTAAATGTAATGAGTTAATTATTGAGATTCCTGAAGGTTATTCAGGGCAAAGATGTGATAAAGTTTTAGGGGTGTTGTGTAAGGAATTATCAAGGTCGCGCATTAAATCTTTAATAGATGAAGGGCAGGTTTTAGTTAATGGAAAGTTATTACTTAATTCAAAGCAGGTGGTAAAAGATAGGGATTTATTTACCATTTATATTCCTAAGCCTCATGAATGTGACCCAAAGCCAGAGAATATAAAATTAAATATAATTTATGAAGACGATGATCTATTAGTGGTAGATAAATATGCGGGAATGGTGGTTCATCCGGGTGCTGGAAATTGGAGTGGAACACTTGTAAATGCTTTGCTTTATCATTGCGGGGATAGTTTATCTGGCATAGGTGGAGTAATCAGACCAGGAATAGTTCATCGTTTAGATAAGGATACAAGTGGGCTTATTATGGTTGCTAAAAATGATAATGCGCATAAATCCTTAAGCCAGCAGCTAGCAAATAGAACTTTAAGCCGCATTTATTATGCACTTGTGGTTGGTGTTCCAATGCCCTTAAAAGGTGTTATAGATCGTAAGATTGGTCGTCATAAATATGACCGTCTTAAAATGAGTGTTACAGGAAACAAACTTAAAGATGCTATAACTCATTATAGGCTATTGGAAAGTTATGGTAAGGCTTGCTCATTAGTTGAATGTCGGTTGGAAACAGGGAGAACGCATCAAATTCGTGTTCATATGCAGTATTTCGGCCATTGTTTGGTAGGAGATAATGTATATGGGCCTCAACCTACTTTATTAAGGTCAAAACTTAGAGATTCAGGGTATAGTGCTGATATAATTGAAAATATAATGGCTGCACCCCGCCAGATGTTACATGCTAAGGAGGTATGCTTTAATCATCCAAGGACAGGAGAAAGTCTTAGATTTTCTTCTGAATTGCCGGATGATTTATCTAACATATTGATAATGTTGCAAAAAAGCACCTAACTTGTATTTATGTAAAATTTTATGTATTATGGTAATATAAGGTTGAAAAGAGATTCTAATAGATATGTGTTTATAGTCTTTTTAATATGATTGTTAAAAAATGTTAAGTTGAAAACGATACGCACTGAATACCTATCCCATATGAGGTGTAATTAATAAAAATATAGTTTTAAAAAATATAAAATAAATTTTACCGCCTTAATTGGCGGTTCTTTTTTATTAAAACTATCTTATAATCATGGGTTGCAATCATTTTAAATTTTCTGCTTTTGCAGATCATTTATATTTAGAACATATCAATAGGTTAAATCCAAAAAGGTATTTTAAAAGGCGTTTTATGGTTGCTTTAATATAGTTAGCTATAAATACATTTGTATGTCAAATATGTTGATAAAGCTATGCAATTATTAGTGGTTGTATTAAAGTAATGTCTAATATTGTGTGTGTTTTATTTTGTATGGGGTAACAGTGTTTTTTAGCTTTGAGTTTATATTAGCGACCTTGTTTTTGGCAGCTTTTGCCGCGGTTTTTATTTTTTTATGCAAAAAAAATCATTTAAAAAAAACTATATTAGTGGATGAAATTATCAATGCATCAGATCATGGACAGCTAATTTTTGATGATAAAAGTAAGTTTTATAAATGTAACAGGCTTGCATTATCTAAGCTTAATGCTATCATAGGTGGTGATGTTGATGTGGTAACTCAACCGGATTTTTTGAATTATTTATATGATCATGCCGCAGATTTTGATGATGTGGTTAAGAATGCAATTATGAGTCAATTTGAATCTAGTAATGCGCCAGATTTTAGAGAAGTTATCTATCTTGACAATAAGAGTTTGTGCCTAGTCCATGCGCGTAAGTTAAGTAATGACATGACATTATTTACCCTAATAGATATAAGCATGGGGCGTCAGAGAGAGGAAAGCCTTAAAAAACTTAATATTATAAATGATCACCTTATGCAGGCGATAGAATCAACAACAACAGGAATTGTCGTCAGTAATCCAAAGGAAGATGGTAATCCTATAGTTTTTGTAAATAGTGCATTTTGCAATTTTACTGATTGCACTAAAGGTGATTTAATTGGCGCGGGTTGGGGCGCATTAATGCCTATGCTAGTAGATAAGGAGCAGCGTGACAAGTTCATAGATACTTTGTCTAATTTTACCCCTGTTGAGCTTGAACTTGAGCGCAGTGTTGGAGATAAAAAATATTATTATAATATGACTTTTTCCACATCTTACGAAGATGGAAAACCAGATCTTTTTATTGGCTTATTATCAGATGTAACATTACTGAAACAGCGTGAATCAGAGTTTTTTCAGGCGCAGAAGTTGGAGTCTTTGGGGCAGTTGGCGGCAGGGGTGGCGCATGATTTTAATAATATTCTTTCTATAATTGGTGGTTATTCAACAATGAGCACAAAGTTACTAAATGGCAGTGGTAACGAAAAGGTTAAGGAGAATTTAGCTAAAATAGAAGCGGCCGCTAATCGTGGGGCCGGTCTGACAAGAAAAATGCTTACATTTTCTCGTCATAAGATTGTAGCCAAGAGCTGTATTGATGTTCGTGATATTGTTAAAGAGCAGTCAGAGCTGCTTATCCCTTTATTAGGGGTTAATATTGATATGGAAGTTATCATGCCCGAACATGAGGTTAATATAATGGGCAGTTCCTCTTCTGTAGGTCAGATTTTAATGAATTTTGCAATAAATGCCCGTGATGCAATGCCTGAAGGTGGGCGCTTGCTTATTGAATTATCATGCATGGAAAGGTCTGAGGTTCCAGAAAATATTGATGCCGTTATTGGTGCAGATGATTATGTTTGCCTTAGTGTTTCTGATACGGGAACTGGCATGGATTCAAAAACGCTTGAGAAGGTATTTGATCCTTTCTTTTCGACAAAGGAGCAAGGCAAGGGAACAGGTTTGGGGTTATCTGTGGTTTATGGCTTGGTTAATGAACTTGGTGGAGCTTTAGACGTTGTGTCAAAGGTAGGGCAGGGAACTAAATTTTCAATGTATGTTCCTAGAAGTTTTGAAGCAAAAACCAAAACAATTTCAGGAGATTTAAAAGATATAGAAAATATTAGGCTTGACGGTTATACCGCATTGATAGCAGAAGATGAGCCTGATTTGCTTAATGTGGTTAAAAATATGTTGGAAGATTTGGGGCTAAATGTTCTTACCGCCTCTAATGGAGATGAGGCTTTGGTTGTTCAAGAAGATTATATTGGTGATATTGATATATTGCTAACAGATGTGATTATGCCAGAGATGAACGGTGTTAAGTTAGCGGAGCTGCTAACATCATTAAGACCGGAAACTCAGGTTATATTTATGAGTGGTTATCCTGCTAATGGGAATATGGCTCCTGTGGAATTGCCTAAGAATGCTACATTTATTGCAAAGCCAGTTGATTATGAAAAAATGATACGTGTTTTATATCAAAAATTAGAAGGAGGCGAGGGGGTAGATGATAATATGCCTTTGCCTCATTGGGAAACATCAGTTGAAGTTCAAAAGGGGAGTGTGTGATGCCCGTGACTAATTTAGAGGAATTAAAAGTTCTTATAGTTGAAGATCAAGCTGATACTAGAGCTATGATGAAGGAGATGATGACTGATTTAGGTGTTACTCAAATATTTGAGGCAAAAGACGGTCGTCAGGCTCTGGAATTTATTGATACGGCATTTGATTTTGTAGATATGGTCGTATGTGATTGGAATATGCCAAGTATAAGCGGGGTTGAGTTATTGCGTCAAATACGTACGGTTGATGCTAGTATACCATTTTTAATGGTTACAGGGCGCGATGATATGGATTCCGTTATAGAGGCGAAAAGCTCTGGGGTTACAGCATATATAAGAAAACCTTTTTCTGCAGCTCAATTAGAAGCTAAAATGCGGATTGCTTCAAAGAGAATTACATGACTTAAAAGCTGTTTTGACGAATTTGCATCTATCAATTTTAAAATCTTTTAAATGTGCATAACTTGCTGTATTCTTGTGGATAAGATGAGCGACATTCACTATGATTTATGTATAATTGGTGGTGGAATTAATGGTGTTGGCATTGCGAGAGATGCCGCAGGTCGTGGCTTGTCTGTTATATTAGTTGAGGCTCACGATTTGGCGGGGGCAACGTCCTCGGCAAGCTCAAAGCTTATACATGGTGGTTTGAGGTATCTTGAGAATTATGATTTTACATTAGTGCATAAAGCGTTAAAAGAGCGCGAGATACTTTATAAAAATGCTAGTAATTTGGTATGGCCGGTTGAGTGCATTTTGCCAATGGATAATAAACAAAGACCGGAATGGTTTTTGCGTTTGGGGCTATGGTTTTATGATCGTTTAGGTGGAAAAAAATCATTACCAGATTCTAGACTTATTAAATTTTGGGAAGATGGCGTTGGTAAGCCATTGAAGAAAAAATATAAAAGCGGTTTTAGGTATTTTGATTGTCAGGTTGATGATACTAGGCTTGTTATTATGAATGCTGTTGATGCTGCCTCTAGGGGGGCTAAAATTCTAACTCATACAATGTGCAAAAATTTGAAAATCCATGATGGTAAATGGCGGGTGAGTTTAAAAGATACGCGTAGTGATGACTCAATAGATATTAGTGCTTCTATGGTTGTTAATGCCACGGGACCTTGGGTCGAAGGTTTTTTAGATTCGCTAGGAATTGGTGTAAATGATAATGATCTACCTTCAGTTCGTCTGGTTAAGGGCTCTCATATTATTCTACCGCGTATGTATGAAGGCAATCATGCTTATGTTCTTCAGCAAGAAGATGGACGTATAGTTTTTGTTGCCCCTTATGAGGGGGGGTATACCTTGGTTGGTACAACCGAAGAAGATTTTAATGGTGATCCCCGTGATGTCCATATTTCAGATCAAGAGATAAGTTATTTATGCAATGCTTACAATAGTGGATTTGAAAAGGGAATATCAAAGTCAGATGTTATTTTTACATTTAGCGGTGTGCGCCCATTATTAGATGATGGCAAGGATAATGCGTCTAAAGTAACACGGGAACATTTCATTTATCATCATGGCCGTTATGAAGCACCTTTATTATCGCTTTACGGTGGTAAATTAACAACTTATCGTGCTGTATCACAAGATGTAGTCGATAAGCTAATGCAAATATCTGGGCGTGTTGGTGTTGGCTGGAGTGCAAATATTGCGCTTGCTGGAAGTAATTTTGGCGATCAGGGATTTAATGAATATTGTTTAAAGCAAAAGAGCAAATATAACTGGCTGCCTGATGATTTATTTATGCGCTATGCTAGCTCTTATGGAACTTATATGGACTGCTTTTTGCGCGGGGCTACTTCGCTTGATGATTTGGGGAAACATTACGGAGATAGTATTTATGAAGCTGAAATCGAATATTTAAAAAAATATGAGTGGGTGAGTTGTGCAGAAGATATTATTTGGCGCAGATCAAAATTGGGGCTTTATATATCTGATCAGACTTTGGCAAATATAGAAGGAATATTTTCAAATTGATAAATTTAATGGTTTTTAAAAACTGGAGTGATTGTGGAAACATATATTTTATCTATAGATATTGGTACAAGCAGTTCGCGTGCCATATTATTCAAATGTGATGGAAGCGTACATTCGGTTGCAGGTAAAGAGATACCTCTATATTATCCAAAAGATGGCTGGGTTGAACAAAATCCACAAGAACTTGTTGATAATACTGTATGGGCTGTGCAAAAGGTTATTTCACAATCAGGTATAAGTCCATCAAAAATTGCTGGGGTGGGGATTACCAATCAACGCGAAACAACTATCATTTGGGATAAGAAAACTGGAGAGCCAATATATAATGCTATTGTTTGGCAAGATAGGCGCACCTTAGAATATTGCGAATCTTTGAAACGCAATGGTTGTGAAAATATAATTAGATCTAAGACAGGATTGCTTATTGACCCTTATTTTTCAGCAACAAAAATCAAGTGGATATTAGATAATGTTGAAGGGGCTAGAGCACGCGCTGAAAATGGTGAGCTATTATTTGGTACAGTTGATAGTTATATATTATGGTATTTAACTTGTGGTTACGTACATGCCACTGATGCTAGTAATGCATCACGGACTATGCTTTATAATATAATTGGCCAAAATTGGGATGAAAACCTTTTGGAACTATTTGATATACCATGCTTAATGCTTCCGGATGTTTATAGCAATATATATGATTATGGCCGAATCAATTTAGATATCATGGGCAGTGGATTGGCAATAGGTGGTATGGCAGGGGATCAGCAAGCTGCGCTTATAGGGCAGGGGTGTTTTAGGCAGGGTATGGCAAAAGCAACATATGGAACAGGTTGTTTTTCTATGGTTAATATGGGTAATGAAATGTTGGTTTCTGAGCATAGAATGTTAACAACTATTGGTTATAAGGTTGGTGGTAATGTTACCTATGCCCTTGAAGGTTCTATATTTAACGCTGGTACAGCAATTCAGTTTTTGCGTGATAATTTTGGCTTTTTTGAAAATGCTAAAGAAACGCAAGAGATGGCTTTATCTGTAAGTGATAATGGCGGTGTATATTTTGTTCCTGCTTTTACCGGTATTGGAGCGCCTCATTGGCGCTCAGAGGCTAAAGGTCTTATTTATGGACTATCTAGGGATACAAGAAAAGAGCATATAGTAAGGGCTGCGTTAGAGGCTCAGGCCTACCAAACTCGTGATCTGATTACTGCGATGGAACATGATTTAGGACACGATATAAACTATATGCGTATTGATGGTGGTATGGTTGCAAATGAGTTTATGTGCCAGTTTCTGGCGGATATCCTAGGGGTTAGGGTCGAGGTTCCTGTTGTTTTAGAAAGTACAGCATGGGGCGCGGCGTGTCTTGCGGGTGTTAGTGCAGGCGTGTTTGAAAACCTTGAAGATAGTGCAAATATGTGGAAATCAACTAAATCTTACGATTATAAGTTAAGAAAAGATGTTGTTGATAAAAACTATCTTAAATGGAAAGATGCTGTGCATAAATCTTATTAAGTATTTTTCAACAATATTATGCACACGTACAATTTTATAGCTATGCCCTAAAATTTTGTCGTGTTTTCTTCCCTTGAAGATTTTTCTATTTAAATAGAATGGAATATATTTTTTGCGCGTATAATGACATATTGACTATTGTAAAAAATTATATAGTGAGGCTTTTGTGCGTGTATATATTTATATTTTGTTGCTTATTATTTTTATATTTGTCGCCCCAGTTATAGCAGCGGATAAAGATCATTCTTTTAAACTTAATGGCTATAAAAGGAAATTTGCCGTTCATACTCCACCATCATATGAATATGAGAAAAAAATTCCCATGGTTATAGTTTTGCATGGTGGCGGGGGCAATAATAAGCAGGTGGCTGAACAGACAAAGATGAATGAAACTGCGGATAAGTATGGATTTATTGTTGCCTATCCCGAAGGGATAGGAGGGAAATTCCATACATGGAACGCTGGGGCTTGCTGTGGTAAAGCAAAGGATAAGAATGTTGATGATGTTGTTTTTATCTCAAAGATGATTGATGAGATGGCAAGACTTTATAATATTGATAAAAAAAGGGTTTATTCAACAGGTCTATCTAACGGTGCAATGATGAGTTATCGCCTCTCATGCGAGTTGTCAGATAAAATTACCGCTATTGCTCCGGTGGCTGCACAAAATACCACCATTCCATGTAATGCAAATCGTGCTGTTCCAACTATTCATTTCCATGGCACAGCAGATATATGCGCCCGTTATGATGGAGGTGAGTGTGGAGGGTGCTTTGCCGATATTTTCAAAAGCATTGGTATTAAGGTAAAAAAGAGATTATGGGAATGTCAGCCTGTTTTAGATAATATTGAAAATAGAGCCAAAGAGTTTTCTTGTGATGCCATACCAGAAATTGTATATAGTAAAGGCGATGTGACTTGTCAGCGTTGGGAAAATTGCTTAGGTGGAGCAGAAGTGGAGTTATGCTCTATTAAAAATGGAGGGCATAACTGGCCAGGAAAGGATGTAGTTACACCAAGTTGTATTTCAAGACCTAATAGTAAAATATGTAAGGCACATAAAAAATCTATTGGGCATGTAACACAGGACATAAATATAAACGAAGCTATGTGGGCATTTTTTTCTCGCTTTTCTTTGTAAATATTTATTGGTTAATAAGAATATGAGTGAAGTTTTTTCTTGTCCTATATGGTTAAGTGTTAAGCTATATATATGCAAAATTATATAAATTTGTATAGGTGTCTTAATTATCAATTTATATGACATGAGTTGTAATATATGATATAATGCTAGGAAGTTGGCTATTCGCAAGGAATGCGTTTTTTTACGGTAAAGGAAGAATTCCATGGCTCTTGTTATAGATTTGAAACCTCAAGAAAAGATTTTGATTGGTGAAGCTGTTATAACGAATAGCTCACATAGGACGCGCCTTCATATTGCTGGCGATGCACCCATAATACGTGAAAAAGACATAATGCAAGAAGATGCTGCTGATACGCCTTGCAAGAAAATATATTTTTTAATTCAATGTATGTATATTTCCTCTACACCTAAAGAATATCATGAGCGCTATTTTTCATTGGTAAATGATATTCAAAAAGCTTCACCATCAAGCTCTATATTTTTTATGCAAATCAATGATCAGATAATCGATGGTGCATATTACAAGGCAATGAAACTTGCAAAACAACTTATAGAACATGAGCGGGAGCTACTAGAGAATGTCAACAAATAATAAAAACCCTTATGCTAGAGCAGCAGGAGCGTATGATGATAATGCAAAGGCTAGTGCTGGAAACCAAAGAGAGCTAGAAGCTCGTATTTTGCTGAAATCAAATCGTATGTTACAGCAGCTCATAGATGGTTGGGAAGATCGTCCAAAAGACCTTCTAGAGGAAACTTTAAAATATAATCGTCAAATATGGATGTTATTTTATGATACGGCTATTGAAAATAAAGATGGTGATCGTCCTAGTGATTTGCGAAGTAATATAATTAATCTTGCTAATTTTATTTTTAAAAGAGAAATAGAAATACTGGCAAAACCCGAAAAGCATAAGCTGGATATTCTAATTAGTATAAATCGTGAAATATCTGCTGGATTGATGGCAAATCAAAAAAATGAGGATACGTATCAACGAACACATCAAAAAGAAAGTTCATCGCCACAAAGAACAGATATTTCAGGTTGAATAAGCCATTTTACTATGTCAGTTCGTATTTGTTCATGACTTTATATTATCGTTTATATATGAGATTAGATATTTTTTGATCTTTTTATTCCTGTGGGAATTAGGCAGGACTATAAGTGGGCATGACTATAAGGCAAAAAGAGCGGTCTACAAGAAAAATAAAAAATAAAGGTAATAAAAGGAAAGATGGTGCCCGGGGGCAGAATCGAACTGCCGACACAGGGATTTTCAGTCCCTTGCTCTACCCCTGAGCTACCCGGGCAATGGGAATCTCAAAAAAGGGTATAACGCTTATAAAAGAATGGGGAGGAGCTGTCTAGTGTTAACTTGAGGTATATATAAGATTTAGCCATATTTTTTTATTCTATCCAAGGCTTTGTGAAGATATATTATTATCTTGGCTTGGTGTGTTTATTGTTATATCAGCAGTTTTTGGGGCTATGGCATCAACTAGTTTTATATCCTCTGTTGCCGGAGCTGCGTTCTTAGCAAAGAAGTCACCAACAGGAAGCCCTGCAACGGTAACACCTTTTTCAAAATCAACATCAGGTTTTCCCGATTCAGCTATAATAACCTGAGTTGTGTAGGGTGTACCGTTAATGCCTTGCTGATAGCTATTACCGCTGTCAATTTCTATTAGTGATCCCATTTCCAATGATTGTGGGGAGGAATATTCTGGTGCATCTATTACATATTATATTTTCATCTGTTGCTTTGGCTTTAGCTTCTATTTCTGATAGACGAGCCTCATAATATTCACGTTTTTTATCTTCTGGAACAAAACTTTCAGTAGATAGTTGAGGGGCATCATCGCCTAATGCCCTTTTTAAGTTAGGGTTTATATCATCAGCGATCTTACCTATTATATGCTCAACCTCAATCATACGTGCAAGATTTTCTTGAGAAGGGTTTTTTGCGTAATCTTCTATAGAAGATTCTTTGAGAGCCTCAATATCTTCTTTTATCGTGATATAATACAGCCCCTTATTTTCTACATATAAATCATCTGGTGTTTTGGCTTTTCCTTCGTATTTTTCCCAATCAAAAGACTTAAATGCCTCATTCCTATCATATCTAGCAGCTTTCCTATCTTCTTGTTCAAGGGCGTTTATAGCATTTTCGTGTCTAAGGTCTGCATAAAATTCATTTTCCACTTCTTGAGGTAAAAATTGAGCCGAATGAATTTTTTCTGGTATGTCCTGACCTAGAACACGCCTACGATAGGCATCTTCATAATCATTTATATAGTCGGTTAATATTTGGGCGCTTACTATTGTTGCTCTATTTTCAAATGATAAGGGATCATTTTTATACGCGTTAATTGCCTGCGTGCGTAACTCACTTAAGCCGTCATTTACAACACTAAAGAAAGCTTCAGGGTTTTCCTTAAGTAATTCTTTAGCATTTTTTGCATTGCCTTCATAGGAGTCAAAGTCAAAATTTTCATTAACTTCTTTGAACATATGATTTTTATATATTTTTGCAACTTCTATGTGAAGACTAGAGGCTTGATCTCCAGAATCTAAAAGAGGGGTGGTAGCATGTTCTGGATCGTTCTTTGAATTTCCTAATGCTCTTAAATCCTTTAATACTAGCAGCATTTCAGGGTCTATCTGATCACTTACATCATCTTCCTCATCGAAAAAAATATTTTCGTCGCCATTACTATTAATATTTGCTCTTATCTC
>JALTAZ010000082.1 GCA_027075555.1 Micavibrio sp. | reverse complement strand
ACGTACGGCAGTTTTTAGCTACTTGGTATATGTCTGCTCCTTCAAGCAGACGGAAGCATATATAGCTGTGCCTTAAGCTATAGGCTGTGCGGGCTTTTCCGTTACGGTCAAATTTTAACTTATTATCTAACAAAATGCGATTAAACATTTTTTTAAATTCATTTGGAAACAATAAGTCTGTTGGTTCCGTTGGTCTTGGTTCACCTCCTTTGACAGGCCTTAGTCTATTTAGTAAGCGTTCAAAAGGCAGGACTGCTCCCGGCATAGATTTGCAATAACCAACACCACGTTTGCCACGCACTTCAATTTCTAGAATCTGTTTACCTGAATATTCATCTTCGACAATTTCTATGTCACGAAATTCCAATAGCTTTGCTTCATCAGGTCTAAGACCTGTGTTCGCCATAAAGAGTACGTAGTCATGCAACTGCTCAGCATACCAAGCATAGCGTTTACTTTTAGGGTTAGCCGCATTGCGACGTGTTGCTTTATATAGTTGTTTATATTCGTTCGGCGTGAACCACGGACGATGTTCAATTTTACTATGCCTTCTGTAAGGGTCAGATAAATCAGGTAGCTGTTCTATCCAACCGTAACGCTTAGCAGTTTTTAGTATCAAACTTAAAGTTACGATTTCATTATGTATGGTTTTACGGGCGGGTGGTTTCCACTCTTTTTTTGGATTATTCTTTTTCCAGTCATATGGCTTTGTCATACGATGAACACGATATTCCTGTACCACGCCAGAATTAATATCTGCAATTGGCATGTCACCGAAATAAGGCAATAGATGAAGACGGATACGATCTTTATGTCCTTGTACCCATTTAGGGCTACGGTGACCACGAGTTGTAGCCTCGTATTCATCTGCGAATAGTTTGGCGACTTCATCGAAGGCTTTACCTGTTTGTAGATTACCATAATATGATCTTGCGGTTAGATCCATATACCAATCTGTAGCTATGTCTTTCGCTCTGCACAGGCTCTTCTGTTTTGTGCTTTGCCGCCACTCCTTACCTTCTAGAAAGGTATATGCATGCCAGTTACCATCTTTTGTACGACGATAGAGTGCGACTTTATCTCCTAGAATCCTGTGTCTTTCCATGGCTTTTCTCCTGTATTCGTACAATGTGCGATTTTGTGCGAGTTTTGTGCGATATATTTATTATACCATATGGAGAATATTGCCGTCAAAAAGCAGAGTTCAGATACAGAAAAGGCCCTTGTTTTTCAAGGGCTTGTTTAGTTCTGTTATTGGTTGCGGGGGCTGGATTTGAACCAACGACCTTCAGGTTATGAGCCTGACGAGCTACCAGACTGCTCCACCCCGCGTCAATAAAATAATTTTAACGCAACGCTAAAACAACATCGCCGAATATACAGCACAAAAAAGTTAATTGCAATAGCAATAATAATTTATTAATAGATATAATTTATTAAAATTAAGAAAATAAGCACATACCTAGACAAAGCTTCAATACCTGCCTCTAAGGACTTCCCAGCGTTTAATAGCAATACCCTTAATATTCTCAAGCACGGGTACGCGTTCAACCGTTAGTCGCAACCTTAAATTTTGAGTACCACCTCCAGAGCCTCTGCCGCTCATCTCCATTTTAAAATTAATAACCATCACCCAACGATAACGACCATTAAAAACCCCTTCTTGTTGTAATTCTGGTGCACTCATTGGATATGCCTTAACTAATAACTTACGTCTACCAACCATATCTAATAATTGCATATTTTGTACCATTGTTGTAAAAGTTTCCCAACCATCAATCGTAAAATATTTTGTACTCTCTTGAAGTCTACGTTGATAGTCATGATAACCAAAAGTCAGCGTATCGCTAACAGCCTGTATAACCCACGCATATAACTCTGAACGCATCATGCTGGGTTGATCTAGTGGAATAAGTTGCATAATACGACCATCAACAGTTGTTGCAAAATATCTATTTTCAGGAACGGTCTTAAACATATAGACTAACATAGCTATAATTATTGCTACCATTACAACGGAATTAAACAGAGCAATATTAACCATTTTACGAAAATTATCACGGTAAAATTCCATGCGAACAACTTGTTTGTTAAAGCCAACAGCAGTTCCTTCAGCCAATTTTTCTTCAGCTTTTGCTTTAACCCCATCTATCTTTTTGATAATTTTATTTGTGCGTGTTTTGGATATGGGACGCAATTTCTTTTTAGCTGATATTAATTTCTCATTAGCTTTATCGTTATCTTTTTTAGTATCTTGCGTATCATTGGTTTTGGTCTCATCATTAGACTTCTCACCACTTTCTGCCTCAGAAACAGTATTATCTGTTGCACCATCTACAGAACTATCCCCCTCAACACTAGGAATATCAGTTGCGTTATTAGGCGTTAAATTATCATCTCCAACTATAGTCTTCTTTGTAGTTGGATTGTCATTATTCTTTTCTGTAGCTTTTTCTTCTGGTTTTATATTTTGCATTACAATAGTATACTGCCACTTTTAAATTATACAACAAAGCATGTTTGCTTACCAACATATGGTAAGCAACGCATCTAATAGATTAACATTAATAGACATAAAAACAAGTAGAAACACCTCAAATATTATTCAAATATCTCTGTATCACTAAAGAAAAAATGTATCTCTTTTTCAGCATTTCCCAAACTATCAGAGCCATGAACTGAATTTGCTTCAATTGATTCTGCAAAATCACGTCTAATTGTTCCCTCTGCAGCATTTGCAGGATTGGTATCACCCATAATTTTGCGATTAAGAGCAACCGCATCTTCACCTTGCAATACCTGCACAACAACGGGACCAGAGGTCATAAACTCTACTAATTCACCATAAAATGGGCGTTCCTTATGTACTTCATAAAAGCGCTCTGCCTGCTCTTTGGTTAAACGCAAACGCCTTTGCCCAACAATTTTCAAGCCGTTTTCTTCAAAACGGGCATTAATTTTACCTGTTAGATTACGTCTAGTTGCATCTGGTTTAATTATTGATAAAGTCTTTTCTACAGCCATTTTCTTTTTACCTCACTTTGCTAGTTACAAACTTAAAAAAACAGTATTTAATCCCTTATTTTATTGCAGCTCATCCGGGTACAACAGATAAAGATATGCTCAATCTTGCATTATGGTTGAAAAAGAATGATTACAAAGCCGATCAAGTACAGGCGTTTTTACCATCGCCCATGTCCACCGCCTCAGCCATGTATCGCTCTGAG
>JALTAZ010000081.1 GCA_027075555.1 Micavibrio sp. | reverse complement strand
ATTCGTTCGTTAGAATTAATCATGAGAGTTACCTCTTTCATTTTAATGTTGCGTTTGCACCAACATCAAAATCGGTAACTCTCATCCTTGCAATCCTTATTTATTGCAACGACTGTCAGATTAAGTCAAAACTATTACATATCAATCGCCGCCATGGCGTAAACTCACAGAGCTTTCTGGTGGTAAGGGTGTCAAAGTTGAATGGCAAAACTTTCCGGCAGAATTCCTTGCAATAACCAATGAGCAAGCATCAGCCATTCCCTGTAACAGCCGAGCTGGATGTTACATGAATGTCGTGAAGCATGGGCCAAGCGATATTGTTGGCATTTGTACATCGGATATCAAGCAGTGCGACCGCCGCACGCTCAAAAAATCAGAACTGGCACTGTATCGCGTTGATCATAAAAAGCTTGCGACCAAAATTGCTAAGCCATTGGTTTCACCGAGCAACATGAAAAGATCACAGGCCATACAGCCCTTTGGAAATTTGGTGTACTGAATCCTCAAGTCGAGCATAGCTTTCCTGTCTAATTCAATTTAGGTGACAACTACCCTGACACATAGGGCACTTGATGCTAGAAACTACCTAAATTACCACCATTTCGAAGCGCACTAAGCGCCTCATTAAAATCAAATTCAGACATGTATCATTTCCTTTTTTAAACATATTAGCGAAATGACACAGAATTTCTAACAATACCAGAATATTTTCGAGGGTATTATTTCGTTCATATTTCCGTGCGAGTTTGATATGTTTGTTTTATTTCTATAATGTCATGGTTATGCTCAGAATGGTCATAGCTAACGCCTCCAGAGATCACACGAACTGGCAGCATTGTTATCTCTCCTAGTAATCGCCCTGTTTGCGCGCAAGATGCTAGAGATAACCCCGTGAATAAGATAAGCATATATTTACTCATAACTAAATGTCCTGATCTTTGTCATTAACTTTATATCACTTACTACCAATCCAGCGTTTGACCTTATTCTTGTAGTCCAGATATTCATCACCAAATTTTTTGGCTAGATACTCTTCCTCTGGGATAATAACTCCAAGAGCTAAAGTATAAAATAGTGGAATAACCATCAATAGCATCATCAGAGCATCATTCATCAGGCTAAGACCGACAAATCCAATTATCATTGAAACATATATCGGATTGCGTGAGTAGCGATATACCCCATCTGTTACAATCGCTGTCGTAGGTTCTTTGGGAGAAAGGTTAGTATCTGCGGCCTTAAAGCCTTTAAAACTGCATCTAAGACCAATAACGCAAAAGGCAAATAATATAAATCCAAGCCAACCCCAAAACTTACCTCCTCCAAAGGATATAGGAAACATCCAGTTTAATATTATTCCAGCAATAAGGTAAAGCAACACAATAAAGGGTGGCAAAGTTATAACCTCTGGCACATCGGCTTCATCTGTATTTGCTTTATATGTATTTATTGTGTCTTTTTTTACCTTTTTAGGCGTATTTAAGGATGTTATATCAGATTTCTTTTTAGTTGTATTTTTCTTCGAGGCAGACTTCTTTTTACTCGTTATTTTTTTCTTTTCTTCTTTCTTACTATCGTCTTTTTTATCAGCCATAAAATTATCTTTTGTTCATTGTTAATATATATAATGATTATATATATCATTAAATTTGTTATCTAGCGATAAGTTGATAGCAAATCATTTGCTTTTTATTACCCATGAGTGAATAATATATTTGCTAGCTAAAATTTAAGGAGGCTTTGCCGTGTTTAGAAAAATTGAAAACCTACCTTATGATGTTCTTGGGATTTCGTTTCATGGCAAAGTTACTTATGAGGATTATGCCCATGGTGTTATCCCTGCATTTGAAGAAATGCTAGAAAAGCACGATGTTTTTCGGGTGTTGATTATGATTCATCCTGATTTTGAAGGATTTGAAATTGCCGCTATGTGGGAAGATATGAGCTACGGACTTCGGCATTGGAATAATGTTTCACATTTTGCGGTTATCTGCGATAGCTCATCTTGGGTGAAAAGTGCGGTTGCGGTTTTTTCTCCCTTCTTCCCTGGTGAAGTCAGAAGCTATGATATGGAGGAAATGGATAAAGCCAAATCATGGATTGAAAATCCTAATATGTAATGGTTCACACCTGATCTGACAGTTACCTAAATTGAAGTGGCAACTGTCAGACTAAATTACATTTTTTATATATTACCACCGGAATCTATCAGAAGGTATGCTAAACCCTACAGTCGTTCCAACCTTGAATTCTGAGTTAATAAATAAACTGCCTCCGTGCATCTCAATCATGGCTTTTGCAAGAGGAAGCCCTAGCCCCGTACCTTGTTGTGCTATATCTCGCATGTCAGAATGATCATCAACTTGCCCAAAAGGCTCTAATGCTTTTTTGATTTTATCCTCTTTGATGCCAATTCCCTGATCTGTTACAGTAATCACCATATCACCATCATTATTTATACGTGCACAAACATCTATTCTTGAACCACTTGGTGAAAATTTTATAGCGTTTGTAATTAAATTTATCAGCACCTGCCTTATAAGTCTGTAATCCGCATAAATTGCCGGAAGTTTATCTTCAATATTTCTAGTTATATCAATATTACTAGCAAATACACGTGAGCTCATCATACGACAAACGGAAACTATGGTATCATAAATACTAAAATTTTCTTCTGATAACTCTAGGCGCCCAGCTTCAATTTTTGACATATCAAGAACTTCATTGATAATTTCCAGCAAATGCTCCGCGCTCATGTGAATATCACTCATATATTCAGCATATTTCTCATTTCCAATCGAACCAAATGTTTCTTTAATCATAAGCTCAGAAAAACCAATAATAGCATTTAAAGGAGTGCGTAACTCATGGCTCATATTAGCAAGAAAATTAGATTTTGCCCTATTTGCACTATCGGCTTGATCTTTGGCAAGGCGCAATGATGCCTCCATTTGCTTTCGCAATGTAATGTCCATTACCGTAGTAACCAAAAACTTACGGTTTTTACTTAATCTAAGCGTTGCAGAAGTAAATAAAACATTTGCAATCCCTTTATCCTTACGGATCATTTTAACTTCGCCTGTACTACGTACGCCTACGCTGATGAATTTCTTGTGATTTATACGAGTTCTATCTTTTTCATCATCTGTAACCAAAGTAATGAAGTCTTCTCCTACTATTTCATCTCGTGACCAACCATATGTTCGGACAAAGCTGTCATTAACCCTTACAATTATTCCATTTTCATCTGTTACAATTATTCCTACTTCGCTGACTTCAAATATAGAAGTTAAAAGCGATACGGCATCGTCACGCTCTTGTTGTAATTCTGATTGATCTCTAATATCTAATTGACCTAACACATCAAGGTATTGAACCACTCCACCATCATCACGTACTGGCGTAACCCAAAACCCGTTAATTTTTATACCCTCAACAATAGCTGGAATAATTGGAATATTAACAATACTGTTTCTTGAAATACTAACCTGAAAAGATTGCTCAAAATGTCTAGCATTCTCAGCGCTGGTAAAAGCCGAGATTTTATCGCCAATAATTCTGGCAGGTTCACTGCCGAAATAAGAAGATGCACTTTTATTGCATTCAAGAATATTACCGGCTTTACCATCAATAACATCAACAATAAGCCGCGGAAGTGGCATTTTATCAAATAATATTGAAAAATCGACTTTTTTATGATTTTGCACCATATTGAAACCTGATTATCGGCAGTATTTTGTCTATACACCCTCTCTAACAAAGCGCTGTAAAGGACTTAACTCGCGATATTTAAGAACTGTATCATTACTATCTTTATCTGTATTTTTGAGGTCATTTCTAAGATTATTTAGTAACTCATCAACATCATCACCATCTACAGGTTCTGCAATACAGCATGACATGCTTAAAGGGTTTTGATAATTTGACCTAATAGGATCAAGGGTAATTTTTTGACGCTCTAATTCTCTTCTAAGGCGTTCAAGAGCGGCTATTCCACCAGAAAGATCTGCTTGCTTAAGGCATAAAACAAACTCATCATTACCCATGTAGTAAGCATCATCGAAAGATCTTATGCTTAGTTTAATAAGACTTGCCACCAATTTTATATACCCATCAACTTCATCTTTATGCGCGGTATTTCTTATTGAGTCAAAATTATCTATACTTGCAATGGCAAGGCAAAAATTCCTTCCTTGGCGTGCTAGGCGATGTAGCTCACGCCTGACATCGTCTTTAAGCATTTTCTTGTTTCTTAAACCTGTAAAAGGATCATATCCACGGCTTTCGCTTATAAAATTTTTCTCTAAACGCCGTATATGAGATATGAACTCCTCAAATATTGTTACAAAATTTTTGTAACTCGCATGGGAAGGTCTGTTACCAGTATCCTCCATCGCATTAACTAGCTGATCTGAAATTTTGAAAAGCTCATTATGAACAGCGGTTAATTTCTCAATTATTTCTAACTGAACGGTGTCATCTTCTTTTGCATGTAATATCCATTGTGCAAATGAACTAGGTTTAACAATATTTTTCGAGGGATTATAAAGATGAGCATAGAATAAATATTCAATTACATTATGAAACCATTGACAATGCTCATCTAAAACAAGAAGCAAAGCCTCCCAACCGTTATTATTCTTATAATCAACTGGCATATCTGATAAACCCTTAATTGCTCAACAATCAAGAAGATCATACAGAAAAAGTGTTAATCTTGTTTAAATTTTTTCTTATTTTCTAAGCCAAACTTTTTCTAATTCATCTAGCGTTGATGTTTTTATAGCCTCGCGAAGCTCTCTCATAAGCATATTTATGGTTGCAACATTATGTTGTGCCAATATTTGCGTTGCCAAAAGCTCATTAGCCTTTAATAGGTGGTGAATATATGCTTTTGAGAATTTTTGAGACGCTGGAATATCTATATTCTCATCTAATGGGGTTTGGTCATCTCTATAGCGGGAATTTTTAAGGTTAATCGTTTCCTTAGGCTCACCTTTGATGTAAGCACTGCCATGTCTTGCAAGGCGCGTAGGAATAACACAATCAAATGTATCAACACCCAAACGTACGAATCTAAAAACATCTTTAATCCGCCCAATACCAAGAAAGTGAACAGGTCTATCAGCATGAATATATGGAACAGTAGAAGCCACAACCCCATGCATTTCTTCATCACTGCCTCCTAAACAGCCCCCTATAGCAGTTCCAAAAAATGGGCGATCTTTTGTATATTCAGCAGAAAATTTACGCAAATCAGAGTAAACGCCGCCCTGCACTATCCCATATAATGCTTGCGCGCCATTATCATGCCTTGCAAACTCTGTTAAACAGCGATCACCCCAGCGTATAGACATTTCCATAGAGCGCGCAGTATAATCCTTATCAACATGATAGGGTGTACATTCATCAAATTGCATCAATAAATCCGCACCTAATTTGCGCTGTATTTCCATTGAATATTCAGGGGTAAGCTTAATTTTCCTACCATCAAAATATGATTTAAAAACACAACCCTCTTCTGTAATAGAAATAAGGTTTTTGTTATAATTACTCTTATTATTTTTCCCCTTAATCTCATTAGCCATAGTTCCTTCACCTAATGAGAAAACCTGAAACCCGCCACTATCAGTAAGCATTGGTTTGTCCCAATTCATGAATTTATGCAATCCTCCAATACTTTCAATTAGGTTCGCACCAGGTTGCAGCATTAAATGATAAGTATTAGAAAGTATTATATCTGTTTGAGCCTCTTTTAACTGACAAGGAGAAAGATTTTTAACAGTGGCCTTAGTGCCACAAAATATATAGTTAGGAGTTTTTATTGTTCCATGAGGGGTTTTAAGTTCGCCAATTCTTGCACCTGATTTTTTATCACGCGCTTTTACATCAAATGAAAAATTAGGATAATCAAGCACAACAGCACCCACCTTCATTTACATAAAAAACAAAACCCGCCCCAATAGAGCGGGTTACATAGTAACCTTAAACCCAATAAAGCTGATAGACCCTTATACCTTAAGCAGCCTTTTCAGCCAAAGCCTTTTCAACCTGAGCCTTAACAGGACGCAATGCCGGATCAAGCTTAGTTATCGCCGTGCCTGTTAAGAAAGCATCAAGACCGCCTTTATGTTCAACAGTACGTAATCCCGCAGAACTAGCCTTTACCTTGACCCAACGATCAAGCGCCTCACTATATAAACTTGTATCTTGAATATTTGATAAAAAACGGCGCTTTGTTCTATTATTTGCGTGAGAAACATTATTTCCTGTCATCACGCCTTTCCCAGTAATCATACAACGACGGCTCATAGCCCTAATCCTTTATAATCTTTTATTAGTCTTAAATCAGATGCGGAAAAATAGTCGAATACGGCATATAAAGTCAAGCATTTCTATAAATAAACTTAATTAAAAAAACTTTCCCGAATAAATATAGGCTGATAATAGCGCTAAAATAAAGAAAAGATGAGCTATAACGTTCATAATTATTCCGCGTTTTAAGTGACTAGCACCTATTTTTGCACTTGCATTTTCTGGCCCAATCCAAAGTTTCTTTAACTTAGTGCCACTTATATCTGTAACAGCACCACCAATACTAACTCCTAAAGGCCATGCAAGCGCACTAAGTATAATTCCGCCTTGCTCATAAGGGGCTCTACCCTTAACTTCCCACCAAGATTTTATAGCTTCTAAAATCTTTGCTGTTGGTGAAACCGCTGCCGAAGCTGTATATAAAAAACCACTAAATAATGAGGGTATAAACCCCATAAGTTTTTCAAGAGCAATAGGAACGCGACCAAAACCAGTAGTAAAACCGAATTTGCCAAATCTCCATGCCAAAAATGATAATGAGCTATAGATAATCATAAGCGGAATACCACCTATTAAATACCATATGCTTGGCGCAACTAAACCTTTATCAAAACTAATAGCAGAAAAAGCAAGCCCTTCTCGCGTTATACCGAAATCATCTGTATAATTTAGGTCAATGCGCGTTGATCTTGACAAACCAAAATAACCGCATTTAGCAATTGCGCTTTGTGACATTTGTGACAATGTGAAATAAAGCTTTAAAATCATATACCAAACACTACCAGAGGTTATAAATAGCGAAATAATTATAATTTCTGTAACTGAAGCGCTTGATGCGTATAAACTCAATGCCATGCCTGCTAATATAGCAAATATAATAACAGCAACACTTAACATAACCCCCCTAAAAAGCAAATCAGAGGGTTTACGATTCTTACGATCAATTTTATCACCGATACGACCAAAAATCCTGTCCATAACCTCCCAGAAAAACGGATTGGCATTACCAACCAAAGGGCCTGTAATCATGCCTACTATGATAGTAAGAAAAATAGCCGCAACCAAATATGGAATACGATCTGCGTCCATGAAATAGCTATGATTATAATAATGATTAAAATCTATATTCATAAAATATAAATTACATCAATAATCAGTATAATAACAGAGTCATTGAAGAAACTTAATTAGTGATGTATATTATGTTTGTGTTTGTGCAGACAAAAGTTAAAGTACCATCTATACCTCTGTATATGCTGCCAATTTTCTTATTCTTAAGTAGGTTAGGATAACTATGCTCTATCAATTACATGAATTGCAACATGCACTGATGACCCCTGTTAGATTGCAAGCAGAATTTGTTAGGGGAATTATTCAAAACCCATTAAATCCACTTTCTTATACTCCTTTAGGAAGATCCATTGGCGCAAGCGCAGAAATAACAGTTCGCATGACAAAACGCTTTGGCAAGCCTGAGTTTGGACTATATGAAACAAATATTGGTGGTAAGAAAGTAAAAGTAAAAGAAGAAGTAATTGCAGAAAAACCTTTTTGCACACTATTACATTTTAAACGCAGCATTAAGCGCAATGATCCAAAAGTTTTATTAGTTGCACCAATGTCTGGTCATTATGCTACTCTGCTACGCGGAACAGTAGAGGCCTTACTACCACATCATGATGTGTATATTACTGATTGGGAAGATGCACGACAAGTTCCTCTATCTGAGGGGGGATTTAATTTTGATGATTATATAACATATTTACGCGAATTTATGAGCCTTCTCGGTCCTGAAACGCATGTTATTGCCGTATGCCAGCCTGCTGTCCCCGTATTGGCTGCAATATCGCTTATGGCCTCAGAAAATGACCCAAACCAACCATTGAGCATGACCCTTATGGGAGGGCCCGTAGATACAAGAGTTTCAAAAACAGAAGTTACGGAATTGGCAGAAACACGTCCATTAAAGTGGTTTGAAAATACTGTACTTTACAATGTTCCCTTTTATTATCCTGGAGCACATCGCCGTGTTTATCCAGGATTTTTACAGCTATCAGGCTTTATGTCTATGAATCTTGATACACATATTGGTTCTCATCTTAAATTTTTCCATCACCTTGTATCTGGTGATGGGGAATCTAGTGATAAACATAGAAAATTTTATGATGAGTATAAGGCTGTAATGGATATATCAGCAGAATTTTATCTAGGAACTGTAGCAGAAGTTTTTCAAAAACATTCTTTGCCCCGCGGTAAAATGAAGTGGCGCGACCCTTATTCAAATAAATTAGTAGATGTACGCCCCCAAGATATTAGACATACTGCTCTTATGACCATTGAAGGTGAGTTAGATGATATATCCGCAAGAGGGCAAACCACCGCGGCTCATGAATTATGCTATTCATTATCTCAACGCAAGCAATATCACCACTTCCAATTATCATGTGGACACTATGGCATATTTAATGGTCGCAGATGGCGCGAGCAGATCATGCCACGTATCCGTAATTTTATTCGTAAATTTGATGAAGGCAAAGATGCTATTCCTGAAATAGATCTTTTGCAAATACCAGATATTGCGCCTGAACGTTTCAACCACGACAAGCATGGAATAGTTGCCATACGCAGATGGTTAAAAGAACACCAGCCTGAAAATTATAAAAATGTCAGAAGACCAATCCCTAGTGATCGGGCAAAATCAAAAAAGCTGATTCCCCCTATTATCAAAACAAAGGAAAATAAACAAAAGCCACGCCATAGCGTAACAGCAGTCCTTGTAGAAAAAGACAAAAAACCTATTAAGAAAAAGCAAGAAACTTCAAAAAAGATAAAAACAAAATCTGAAAATAAGTCTAGAGCCAGAGACACGAACGCTAAAAATATTAAAACTCCATCGACTAAGAAAAAAGCAGTAAAAACGCGGTAGCTAAGAAAAAAACAAAAGCCTGATAATGATTGAGGATTTGGTCACTATAAAACGTAGCAAAAAGGCAAAACGTTTGGCGCTGCGTCTTGATCCAGCTGAGCGGATTATGAACCTTGTTGTTCCTCAGAAAGTATCTATTGAAAAGGCATATTTCTTTGCTATGGAGCATGAAGAGTGGGTGCGTGAAACCCTTAACAAACTTCCTGCTCCCATCGCATTTACAAATGGTACAACCCTGCCTATTTTTGGCGATAGAATAACCCTTGATATAAGAATTGATAAAAGTCTAAAACGCACATACCTAAGGCAATATGATGATATTTTATGCGTAAGGACATATCAAAGTGACCCAACAAACCGCATAGTAACCCATCTTAAGAAGATTGCACGTGCGGGGCTAGCTGATATTGCATCAGATAAAGCAGAGCAAATTGGCAAAACAATATCAAATATATCAGTACGCGATACAAAAAGTCGTTGGGGAAGTTGCTCAACTGATGGTTATATATCATTTTCATGGCGCCTTATATTTGCACCTTATAGCGCGATTGATTACGTAGTTGCGCATGAGGTAGCGCACATGAATCACATGAACCACAGCAAACAATTCTGGAAATTATGCGAAAAACTATCTTGTGATTATAACTCAGGAAAGCAATGGATGAAAGAACATAGCAATGAGCTAATGAGCTACGGTAAAGCCTTGAAATATAATTAATGTTATAAAATGAAGCAAAATTTACGAACCTATATTTATATTAATATCGGTTTGTAAAAAATATTATTATTATACCTATTATTATACATTGTAATTAAATCCATATTCTAAGAAATTATCAAATAATGAAATTTATAACTTAATTAAAAAGCTTTAACCATGACCACCTATATATTCCAACGCACCTTGCAAAATAAATTGAGCAGCTAATTTATCAATAATTCCTTTTTCCTTTGCACTGCGTCTGGATATACCCACAGAACTAGCAACAAAGTCCTCCACAGATGCTGTGGATAAACGCTCGTCCCAAAGAGCAATCCATAGCCCATTAGATGGTTTAAGCTCTTGAGATAGCTGTAATTCGAACTCCAAACCAAAATCACGCACCGATTGGCATTTTGACCCTGCGCTATTATCCATATTTAAAGGATAGCCCATAACATACCCTTTTACTCCATACTCACAAATAATATCTTCTAACTTTTTGATATCCTTAGAAAACCTTGTTCTTTTAATTGTAATAAGAGGCGTTGCAATGTTCTGCGCGTTATCAGATATAGCAAGTCCAATAGTTTTCTTACCTATATCCATGCCCAGCAAACGCCCACCTTTTGGTCGTTCTTTTATAATATTTTCAAGTAAATCAATCATAATTTATCAGTTATGCCCCTAAACTCTTGCACCTTATACGATGCAGTGATAGAAAATCCAGAGTATTATCTATAATTAAAGGGTATAATTTATATGTCATTAGATAAAGAAGCGGTAAAAAAAGTTGCATCACTTGCAAGAATTAGAATGGACGATGAAGAGCTTGAGCTTATGGCTCCTAGATTATCAAAGATTGTGGGCTTTATAGAACAACTAAGCGAACTTGATACCGATAATGTTGAGCCACTGGCCAATGTCGTTGATATAGCGCTTCCTTTGCGTAAAGACGTTGTAACAGACGGCAATTGCGTTGATAAGATATTAGCTAACGCCCCTGAAGAAGCCCAGAATTATTTTGTTGTTCCTAATGTTATTGAGTAAAAACATGTCCAAACTAGATAAAGGCAATAAGAACACAAATACTATAAAGAAGATAGCCTTGGGATTTGGCTTAATTCTTCTTATAATTGGGGTTTATTTATCATTATCACCTAAAAGTGCTACACAATTCACAGGACTTGACATTGAAACAATTCGCATTATCGGATTTGCTATAATAATTGCCGGCTTTACTGATATTATTACATTTATATTTTTATCCAGATTAAGAGAGAAAAGATGACTGATTTAACCAACCTAACCATCGCCGAAGCTATAAAAGGCTTAGAGAAAAAGGATTTTACGTCTGTTGAGCTTACTAATGCTCACATTAAAGCAATGGAAGAGCATAAAAACTTAAATTCTTTTATAACTGAAACACCTGAAATTGCCCTTGAGCAGGCTAAAAAATCAGATGAAAAACGCGCTTGTGGCGATGCCGGATTATTAGAGGGTATTCCCCTGGGAATAAAAGACTTATTTTGCACTGATGGTGTGCAGACTACTGCTGCAAGTCATATACTTGAGGGGTTTATTCCCCAATATGAATCAACTATTACGCAAAATCTGTTTAATGATGGCGCGGTGATGCTTGGTAAAACTAACCTTGATGAATTTGCGATGGGCTCTTCTAATACTACCAGCTATTTTGGTAATGTTATCAATCCTTGGAAGCGCGATGATGGTGCAGATTTAGTTCCAGGTGGATCCTCTGGTGGCTCTGCCGCCGCGGTGGCCGCACGAATTTGTATGGGGGCAACGGGAACTGATACTGGAGGATCTATTCGTCAACCAGCGTCTTTTTGTGGAATTCCAGGAATTAAGCCAACTTATGGGCGCTGCTCTCGTTGGGGAGTAATCGCCTTTGCCTCATCATTAGATCAGGCAGGTACATTTGCTCGCACGGTTGAAGATAATGCCCTTATGCTAAGATCTATGGCAGGGTATGATCCAAAAGACAGCACTTCGGCAAATAAGGCTGTCCCGGATTTTGCGGCGGCTATTGATGGTAATGTTAAGGGTAAAACTGTTGGAATTCCCAAAGAATACCGTGTAGAAGGTATGCCAGAGGAAATCATAAAACTATGGGAACAGGGCATAGAATGGTTGCATAGTGCCGGCGCAAAATCCGTTGAAGTCAGCCTTCCACATACTCACTACGCGCTTGCTACATATTATATTATAGCTCCTGCCGAAGCCTCATCAAATCTTGCGCGCTATGATGGCGTGCGTTATGGTCTGCGCTCAGATGAAAAAGATCTAATTGATATGTATGAAATCACTCGTGCCAAGGGATTTGGTGATGAAGTAAAACGAAGAATTATGATCGGTACATACGCCCTATCTTCGGGATATTATGATGCTTATTACATTAAGGCGCAAAAAGTGCGACGTCTAATTCTTAATGACTTTGTTAATGCCTTTGAAAAATGTGATGCCCTTCTTACGCCAACTGCACCTTCTGCCGCCTTTGCCATTGGTGAGAATGAAGACGATCCAATAAAAATGTATCTAAATGATG
>JALTAZ010000080.1 GCA_027075555.1 Micavibrio sp. | reverse complement strand
GACTCATTATCAAGTGCAGATGTAGCCTCATCAAGAAGCAATATCGGCGCATCACGTAAAATTGCCCTTGCAATAGATATGCGCTGTTTTTGCCCACCAGAAAGTTTTATTCCGCTCTCTCCTACTATTGTATCATAACCTTGCTCTAGCCCTTCGATAAATTCATGTGCTGCGGCAGTCTTCGCAGCTCTGATCACATCGTTTTTTGAGGCTTTAGGGTCGCCATATAATATATTTTCATAAATGCTGTCATTGAAAATAGTTATATCCTGAGAAACCAAGGCAATATGAGAGCGCAATGATTCCAAAGTTAGCTCACGAACATCTTTTCCATCAATTTTAATACTACCCTTAGTAATATCATAAAAACGTGGTATTAGATTTATAATTGTACTCTTACCACCACCAGAAGGACCAACAAGCGCGCTAACCTCACCTGGTCTTGCAGTAAACGAGACATTTGATAGAGCCTTAACATCGTCCTTATCATAAGAAAAGCAAACAGATTTAAATTCTATAACAGGTTTTTTTGTAGATAGAACAATGGCGTTTTCTTTATCTGAAATTGTGCCCACCTTATCAATCATTGAAAATACACGCTCTGTTGCACCTAACCCCATTTGCAAGGAATTATTGAGTTTTGCCAGTTTTTTCATGGGTTCATATGCCAAAGTGAACGCAGCAATAAATGAAGCTAATTGCCCTGGCGATGAACGCCCTGCAATAACTTCATATCCACCATAAATAATAATTGCTGCAAATATAATACCGACGATAATCTCATTTACAGGGGTAGAAATAGAAGATATTTGAGCCGATTTTACGTTTAAGTCGCGCACCTTATGAATAGACTTTGCCGTTTTATCTATCTCATAATCTTCCATGCGATATGCTTTAACAAGGCGAATACCACGAAAAGTTTGTGATAAAATGCTAGAGAGCCCACCAAGTTCACTTTGTATATTTTTTGAGATCTTTCTCAAGCGCTTACCTATATAAATCACAAATATGGATAATAAAGGAAATACTATAAAAGCAGCTAAGGTAAGCTTCCAATCCCTATAAAACATTAAGGCAATTAAGAAAATCAAAGTAAACAAACTTTTTCCAAGGCCTGTTAATGTGCCTGTTACAGACGACCTCATAACCCCTACATCATTGACAATATGAGAAAGCAAAACGCCACTCTCATATTTATGGAAAAAAGCCATATTAAGGCGCATAAAGTTAGAAAATAAATGATTTTGAATGTCTGCAACTATATGATGACCTATTTTACTCATCATCACAGAGTGAATATAGGTAGAAATACCGCGTACAGCGAATGTTACCGCTATGGCCAGAGATACAGGAATTATTAGCTTTTCCTTCTCTCCATATAAAACATCATCAAGAATAGGTTGCATTAAAGCCGCTATCAATGCCGTCATTGCCGCAGCAAGAGCCATGAAGAATATTGCTATAAATAATTGCAATTTATAAGGTAGAAGATAAACACTAACCAATCTCTTTATTAAAGAAATAGTGTGGTTTTTATTTTTATCACTATTGTTATTTTTCTTCTGCACTGCAATATGTTTCAATCTATCAAAATCCTGTTTTTCTGTGTTATAATGTAAAATGTTAGAAGATTAAAGTTTAAACTATAACAGGTGAATATAAGTGGTTTTTAATCCACAGAACGGGCAATCAGGTTTAGCCATAGCTCTAGGAGGGGGACTAGCTAGAGGCTTTTCACATATTGGCGTTCTTAAAACATTGAACCGGCATAATATTTACCCAAGCCTTATCGCAGGAACATCTATAGGATCAGTAGTTGGTGCATGCTATTTGGCAGGTAAACTTGATGTGCTTGAAGATTGGGCTCTATCGCTTAACCGATTTAAAATTTTTTCATATTTGGATTTTCGTGTTCGCAGCGCGGGTCTTGTAGGCGGTAAAAAGCTAGAAGCAATGTTAGATGATCATTTTTCAGATATGCTTATGGAAGATCTTCCCCACCCTATGGTATGTATTGCAACAGATCTGGTTACTGGTCATGAAGTATGGTTAAGAAAGGGCAAACTTACCGAAGCTATGATGGCATCATTCGCATTACCTGGAGTTTTCCCTCCCGTAAATATTGATGAAAGAAATCTTGTTGATGGCGCACTGGTTAACCCGTGCCCAATATCTCCATGCCAAGCGTTGGGCGCTCGCATGACAATAGCCGTTGATTTAAATACAGATTTGATTGGTAAAGCATCAAAGCCAGGGCAAAATTACCAAACAATTACAGGATTTGATATTTTTGATAATAAAGATGTACCTTTGGAAAATCAAAAAAGCTTTAAAAACTCGTCAATCACAAGAAGATTATTCAGAAGAGAAGAAAATAATCCAAGTCTTTTTGGTGTAATGGTCTCAGGTCTTGGAATTTTACAAGATCGACTTACGCGCTCACGTCTTGCCGGTGAGCCACCAGATATACATATTAAGCCACCAGTTGGACATTTAGGATTGCTGGAATTTGAGAAAGCAAAAGAACTTATTGAATTAGGTGAGCTTGCTACTGAAAGACTTATTCCAGAAATAAAAGCAGCTATGCTTGTTTTGTTAAAAAGCAAAATTAGTGATGCATTTGCGCAAATGGACCTATCTCAATCTCTACCGGATGCTGATGCTAAAGATAATAATTAAAAAAACTCAAAATAAGGGGATCAAACCATTTATTTTGTTACTCTCTTTTTGTGTTTACGATCTGGTAAGTCTTTACCCCATTCAAAATTATCAGACAAATATTTAGGACGCACATTATTATATTGACGCACTAATATATCCAGCGCTTTATCAACTTCTGCGGGTTCTTCACAATTTTTAAAAACAGAATTATGCAAGCCACGTTTTATTAAACACGTATCAATGTTAACCAAAGAACCACCCAATATATCATGAGCCATAGTATCTCCAATCATGACAGTCTGCCCCGGATATATGTTTTGTTCTTGAAGTATGTTTATACAATGTTGAAAAATAAGTTTGTGAGGCTTTCCTATATACTCAACTATACCTCCAAAATCTTTATAACGAGCGGCTATAGTCCCTGGGCCCATAATATTTTTACCTGCCATAACGCCCAAACTATCAGGATTGGCACAAATAGCTTTAAGATTATAGCGCGCGCATTTTTTCAATAACGGTTCATAATCTTCAAGGGTTTTATTGGGGGCATCACTTCCACTAATTAGTAAAAATGTAGCTTCAGCAGGATCATCAACAACATCAATCTCAAGCTCACTTACGATAGAGCGATCTCCTCCTCGACTAATTAAAATACATCTTTTACCAATATCTTTAAAATATCCTTCTGATTGGCTATTTAACCCCTGCCAAGTTATCTCACCAGAGGTTATTATTTTGTCATATAAATCAGGAGAGATACCTAAATCAGCCATGCGTAAAGCATTATTTTCTGCTCTTTTCCCAGAGTTAGAAAGAATAATTACATATTTTCTACGATCCTTTAATTGTCTTAAGCAATCAACTACACCATCAAAAGATCTTACCCCATCATGTAGTACGCCCCATTGATCTATGATAAAACCAGAATAACTATCTGATATATCAGAAATACCTTCACAAAATTTCGTGTTAATTAAGCTACTTGATCCGTGCATAATCCACCCCTATTTTTACCAGCACCTATGGTCACGTACATTATGATCATAACTAGAAGTGTAATCAATAGAGTTTTACAAAAGGTAAATATATCACACCAACTTACCGGTTTTTTAGCTTTGCTATATATTCTTTTACATCACGTTTTATTTCAGGTGCGAATAAATATAATCCAACAATATTGGGAATTGCCATAGACATCATAGCTGCATCAGCAAAATTTATCAAATTACCTAGTGTTGCCGAAGATCCTATAATAATACAAGCACAGAAAAATATCTTAAATAAACCCTCAATAGATTCTTTTTCTCCGAATAAATATCTAAAAGCAATAGCGCCACAATAATACCAACTAATCATTGTTGAATAAGCAAAAAGAATAACAATAAACGTTAAAGCATATCTAAAATTTGGTATAGCATGTTCAAAAGCCATAGATGTTAGCTGCACTCCTGCAATACCATCAGTTGCGGTATAAGCGCCAGTAATAACAATTACCAAGCCAGTAATATTACATATCAAAATTGTGTCAATAAGCGGTCCTAACATGGCTACCATTCCCGTGCCAACAGGACCATCAGTATTAGTAGTTGATTGAACAATAGATGCAGATCCAAGCCCTGCTTCATTAGAAAAAGCTGCCCGTTGTACTCCAACTAATAAACCTCCAAGCAAAGCCCCAATCCCTGCTTCCATAGAAAAAGCCATTTGCCATATGGTAATAAAGGCTGCTGGCACGCGATCTGCGTATATAATTAAAACCAATAGACCAGATAAAATATATAACCCAGCCATCACGGGAACTAATTTAGATGCAACATTTGCAATAGAGCGCAACCCTCCCATAATCACAGCACCAACAAATAAAGCAAGTACTACACCAAAAACCCAGCCATTACCGTATAACGGGCTTAATACGCCACCAGTGGCCAATAAAACCTGTTCATATGCTTGATTAGATTGATACATATTGCCACCACCAATAGAACCAATAATAACAAATAAAGCAAAGACTACGGCAAACGCCTTGCCAATAAAAGGAAGCCCTATACGTGTAAAGCCCTCCTTCAGGTAATACATAGGACCACCTGATACTTTGATTGGATTATCAGGGTCTGGATGAATACGGTATTTTACACCAAGCATTACTTCTGCAAATTTTGATGACATACCCAAAAAACCCATAACAGTCATCCAAAACACCGCCCCAGGTCCACCTACTGATATAGCTATTGCTACGCCACTTATATTGCCAAGCCCTACTGTACCTGAAAGCGATGCCATAAGAGCCTTAAACTGGCTTATCTCTCCATCTTCATGTTTTTTCATACCAGAGCCAAATAAAAGTTTTATGGCATATGGTAAGTATCGTAAATTTATAAAACCCAGATATATTGTAAAAAATGACGCAGCGCCAAAAAGCCATAGCAATATAATCTTAACTTCTAGACCTTCAATTAAAGGAATTGAATAAAAAATGACATCAGATGAAATCTTTGCTATCGGTGCAAAAAAATTGTTTATTGATTCATCAAATCCCATAATAATAAAACCCAATTAGTTAGAAGCACATAAAGGTTTTGAAACTGGATAGTTATCAAATGTAGTAGCCGCCCATCTTCTTAATTGAATTTCGTTCATTTTGCTGGATTTTTCAATTCTACTAGCATAGGTACGACAAAAAATATCAGGACGCATATTAGCAACATCATTAGAGATTTTATTAGCAAATTTTGTTCGCATAGCATGCATTTCCTTATCAGGATTTTTTATTCCATTACGCTTCATATATGCCATCATAATTTTTTCATAAGCAATAAACAGCTTTTGATGTTTTTGGGTAAATTTCTTATATTCAAGATATAAGTTATTACCATTAGCATTTGCCATATGAGCACAATTAAGCCCAATAACCATTAGCTCACTATGAATGCGTATTCCTTGCTCTGCCTCTGCTTCTTTGGCGCTATAACAGCTTGAATTAGCAACAGAGCTTTGAGAAAAAGAAAAAATCGCAATAGTAAAAATAAATAAAAACTTCATTTATATTTGCCTTAAAATTTACAATTTAACTAACCAGTCTTACAGGGGACAGCAACGGCTTCCCATCAAAATAAGCCTTAAGGTTATCTAAAACAAGTTGCCCCATTTTTGATCTAGTTTCAATAGTTGCTGAACCAACATGCGGTGATAGTACAACATTATCCATCTTAATCATTTCTTCTGGTACATTAGGCTCATCTGCAAAAACATCAAGTCCGGCCCCTGCAATTGCTTGATTTCTAAGTGCTATTAGCAGGTCTTCCTCATTAACAACACTACCGCGTGATATATTAATCAAATAACCCTTAGACCCTAATTTTTTTAAAATATTATATGTTATTAAGTTTTTAGTTTCCTTGCCACCGGCACAAGCAAGTATAAGGAAATTACAATCTTGTGCCATTTTACCTAAATCATCGTAATAGGTATAAGGCACATCTTTTTTAGAACGCGACGTATATATAATTCTTGTATTGAATGCCTGTGCGCGCATTGCAATAGCCCTACCAATTTTGCCTAAACCAACAATGCCAACAGTTTTGCCAGATATTGATGTTGATAAGGGCATAGATCCACTATGCCAGCGCCCAACACGCACAAACATATCTGCTTCTACCGCTCTACGAGCGACGTTGAGCATAAGAAACAAAGCAACATCCGCAGTATCATCTGTTAATACATTTGGGGTGTTTGTAACTGCTACCCCGTGTTTTTCTGCTGCTTGTAAGTCAATATTATCATAGCCAACACCAAATTGAGCTATTATCTCTAAATTTGGCAAAGCACTAATTAAACGATCGCTAACACCGCTACTGTTATATGTTGATAATATAGCCTGAATATCATTAGCATTTTTCTTTATCAAAGATACAGGATCATTAGCCTCCCACAATTTTAATACATTATATTCACGATCAAGTTGCCTCATTTCATTATCTAAAAGTGGTTGAAATGCAAGGATTGTTCTTCTCATGTTATATATTTCCAGCAATTCTAATATCCAAAACTCTTGATTCTTTGATAATTTTTATGGTTTATGACACAAACATATATTAAAGGGTAATAAAATAATAAAAAGAATTGTAAACATAATGACACAAGCACACAAGAAACTCTTTATTAAAACATGGGGCTGTCAAATGAATGTATATGACAGCAACCGCATGAGCGACATACTATTTTCATTGGGCTATAAAACTGTAGATAGCCCTGAAGATGTTGACATGATTATACTAAATACTTGTCATATTCGAGAAAAAGCTACAGACAAAGTATTTTCTGAATTGGGTCGGTTACGTGTTCACAAGGAAGCTAGGGAAGAAAAAGGCAATAGAATGATTATTGCTGTGGCTGGTTGCGTAGCACAGGCAGAAGGTAACTTTATTATGGAGCGCGCACCATTTGTTGATATGGTTTTTGGCCCTCAAACTTATCATGAATTACCAGAAATGGTTTTAAAAGCATCAGGCAATAAGGGTAAGCGCATTATAAATACAGAATTTCCAACAATTTCAAAATTTGACCATCTTCCTGATGAACATACTATTGAAGGAGCATCCGCTTATCTTTCTATTCAAGAAGGTTGTGACCGTTTTTGTACTTTTTGCGTAGTTCCATATACAAGGGGCGCTGAATATTCACGTATCTCACAAGAAGTAATTGATGAGGCTCATAGACTTGTAGAACAAGGAGCACTTGAAATTATCTTGCTTGGACAAAATGTTAATGCCTATCATGGCATAGGCCCTGATGGCAGTACCTGGAGGTTAGCAGACCTTATCCGCAAGATTTCGGAAATTGATGGTTTAAAGCGTATTCGTTACTCTACCTCTCACCCACGTGATATGGATGATGATTTGATTGCGGCGCACGGTGAAGTTAAAAAACTTATGCCTTTTTTACATCTTCCTGTGCAAAGTGGCTCTGATAAAATATTAAAGGCAATGAATCGTAAACATAACGTAGATTTATACAAAGAAATAATTGCAAAACTTCGTAAATCCCGCCCAGAAATAGCCTTCTCTTCTGATTTTATTATTGGCTTTCCAGGTGAGACAGAGCAGGATTTCAAAGATACAATGCAACTTGCCCGTGATGTTGAATATGCTTCTTGTTATTCATTTAAATATAGCGCACGCCCTGGCACGCCTGCGGCTAATTTGCAAGCTGCGCTTGTTCCTGATCATATCGCCTCTAAAAGGCTCTCTACCTTCCAGAATTTAATAAATAAGCAGCAAGCCCAGTTTAATAAAAGCTGTGAGGGCAAGATTTTGCCTATATTATTTGATCGCAAAGGAAAAAAAGAAGGGCAGCTTAGTGGTCGAAGCCCTTACTTTCAATCAGTTTATGTAAAAGGTAATGAACGCCTAATTGGTAATATCATTGATGTCAAAATAACACAGAGTTTTGACAATTCCTTGACAGGTGACATCGTAATTTACGATAATGAAGCAGCATAAAATAGTGGTAAAATTGTCTATGCGTAGCGCCAGTAATTATATAGCAGTAGGATTGGGAACTTTACTTGCATTTGCCAGTTATAATATTGGTGAAGATGAGAGCGATTGGTCTATTGAGTTCAAAGATTCCGAGCCTGTTATAGAAAAATCACCTAAAAAGTTACCTGAACCAACAACGACAAGCCCCAAACCAGTAACAAAAACTGATAAATCTTCTAAGGAATCAACATCTATTTATAGTCTTTTTCCAGAAGATTCTGAATATAAGTTAAATCTAGGGCATATATTCGATAAGACTAACAAAAATAATCGTGAGTTTTTATCAATTTATGATATTTCTATAGAAAACTATATAGATGGCGATATAACAACGAAATGTGATAATAATATTTCTCCTCAAACGCAAATCTTTTGCATTCAAAGTGATAGCGATAACCAACATATATATGGTTCTAAACCAAATGCACTTAACTTGAAAATAGGTGAGAAAGGTGGCGCCACATACAATTCTGATTGCCTTATACAGGGCAAGAACCAAAATCCTATTAGCATTACGGATAATGTAAAATGCTTGGGTGGCTATGACTTTAATGCAGGATCTAAAGGTGATGTTAAGATAAAATTGCGCGGAACTTTGACATATGACCCAGAATCTGCCCCAACAATTGAAAGAAATTTTGGTATATGCCCAGAAGGTAATATTAGTGAATGTGCTGGCGTAGAAATAGGTGTAGAAATAAATTACTAGAAGGTTAATGAAATCCCAACTTAATGATAAATATCATCAACAAAAATAATAACAATATTAACTTACCAAATTCTTGTAAAATAACCTGATTTATTTATCTTTTTTAACCTTTTTCATATAAAATAGCACTAAGTCAACATAAGAGGACTATATTGAGCAAAGAACTTATTCTTGAATTTTCTGAAAACGATATTGCATCGCTTTTATTTGGTGAATATAACGACCATCTTTCCTATCTGGAGAAAAAACTTGATATAAATATTTCAGATCGTGGGAACCTGCTTAGAATTAGCGGAGATACTGAAGCAGTTTCAAAAGCACAAGTTGTATTACAATCTCTTGAAACCAGACTTAAATCAAAAGAATTGCAAAATATTACCCGTGCAGATATTGATGGGGAGTTAAGATTTTTATATTCAGGAAAATTTAATAAAAATAATAAACGACAAACAAAAGAATCTATGAAAAGTAAAAGTAAATCTAGCAGCAATATAATTATTAAAACCAAAAATAAAACTATTGCACCAAGATCACCTAACCAGCAAAAATATTTAGAAAATATAAAAAAATATGACATGGTCTTTGGGCTTGGCCCTGCTGGAACTGGTAAAACCTACCTCGCAGTTGCCGCTGGCGTTGATATGTATCTTAAAGGTGAGGTAGAGCGTTTAATATTTTGTCGACCCGCTGTTGAAGCAGGTGAAAATTTAGGATTTCTACCTGGTGATATGAAAGAAAAGATAGATCCATATCTTCGCCCTATCTATGATGCGCTGCAAGATATGCTGCCTTGGGATTTTTTGTTAAAGAAAATGGAAATTGGAGAAATTGAAATTGCTCCCTTAGCCTTCATGCGCGGCCGTACACTATCACATGCCTTTGTGATATTAGACGAAGCGCAAAACGCCACAAGCGCGCAAATGAAAATGTTTCTAACCCGTATGGGAGAGGCCTCTCATATGATAATTACAGGTGACGCAACACAAAGCGATTTGCCATATAATGTAATATCAGGACTCAGCGAAGCCATAAATATTTTAAAGAATATTGATAATATTGGTTTTACAACTTTTGACAGTAGAGATGTTATACGTCATTCATTAGTTCGCAAAATCATACACGCATATGACGATTATAAAAAAGGTTCAAGATTAGAGTAATTACCCATGTTAAACCTTGAGACTGATGTAAATATTCACGATCAACGCTGGCTTAATATTATTGATAATATTGAAGAGCTTACTAATATGGTAGTGATTCAAACATTAGTAGAAATAATAGATTCAGATAAAAATATGGATATAAGCATTGTTCTTGCAAATGATATTTTTATTCAAGAACTTAACAGAAAGTATAGAAATAAGGATAAAGCCACCAATGTATTATCCTTTCCACAAACAGAGTCTGACAAACTATATAGCGATATACCTTTTATATCATTAGGTGATATAATAATTGCGTTTGAAACTATTAAATATGAAGCAATAGAACAAAATAAATCCTTTAATGATCATTATTCACATATGCTTGTACATGGGTGCTTGCACTTACTTCATTTTGACCACCAAACTGATGAAGATGCAAATATAATGGAAAAACGTGAAATAGAGATATTAGATAAGCTTGGCATTAAAAACCCTTATGAAATCAGATAATTTTATGTCACAGTATGGTAAATAAGAAATGTTAGAAATGAATAAAGATAACGATAAACCCCCAGCCAAAATTGCATCACCAGATGATAATTCTGTTGGTAACGCACCGGTAAAAGATACCTCCGCTCATGAAGTTGGAATATTTAAAAAAATTATTTCAATATTTAGACCCAAAAGTGATCCCACTCTTCGTGAGACAATAGAAGAATTTATCGAAGGTGAAAACTGTGAAAATAAGGAAACATCATTTTCTGATCATGAAAAAGCACTTCTATCTAATGTTCTTGAATTGCATGAAATGAAAGCTATTGACGTCATGATTCCGCGCGCAGATATAGTTGGTATTAGTCATAATATCACACAAAAAGAACTATTAGAGCTATTGGCAGAAAAACAGTTCAGCCGGTTTCCTGTCTATAAAGATACGCTTGATAATATTATTGGTGCAATTCATATAAAAGATATACTTGCCTATATTGCGCGTAACGAAAAAATTATAATTGATAAGCTAGTGCGTGATATACCTGTTATATCGCCTTCTATGAATGTGCTTGATTTGTTGCTTCAAATGCGAATAACCCGCAAACATCTTGTTCTTGTTGTTGATGAATTTGGTGGTATTGACGGACTTATAACGCTTGCTGACTTAATTGAATCAATTGTTGGAGAAATTGATGATGAATATGGAAATGAAGATCAAGCAACCTTATTACCACAAAATGATGGCACTGTCATAGCCGATGCTCGTGTTGGTTTAGATGAGCTAGAAGAATATTACGGTAGTATTTTAAGTGAGGAAGAACTACAAGAAAGCGAAACTCTTGGAGGACTAGTATTTTTCCTTGCGGGGCGCGTTCCTGTGCGTGGCGAGGTAATAAAACACCAATCAGGAATGATGTTTGAAGTAATAGAAGCAGATCCAAGGCGTGTTAAGAAAATCTGTATCCGTAATATCCCCCTTACAAAAAAGGCAGCTGCCGGGTAACTTAATAATTATCATATAAGCTCCCCGACTTTTACATATCACATGTTAATAATGTTAATAAGATTAATGGATTAATGAGCGTGACCATCGTCTTTGTGATCTTTACCACCTTCTTCTTTAGCAGCATCAGCAGAAGTTAACTTACCTCCCTCTAACTTTTCACAAATCCCCTTAGGAAGTTTAATCCATTCATTAATATCTGAATCTACTTTCGACATTCCAGCACAACCATGCTTATTAGCCTTTGATGCACAATCATTTTTACCTGCTTTAGCCACACCATAACATTTTTCTGTAGCTTCACCTTTCTTAGGCTCCATATGCGCCACAGCCCCCCCTGCAGATAGCCCTAAAACCGCAGCAGATAAAATAGTTGATACCGCTAAATTTTTCTTTTTCATGTATTTTTCCTTTCAGTTTATAAAATAAATTATTCTTTGGACTTTAGCTCATCAAATTTCTTCATATTTTCTTCATTTTCAAAATAATAAGCAGTTCCATCAGGTGCGCTACCAATTAAAGCCGTTGCTTTATCAACAACATTACCACTTACGGGGTCGATCGCAACTCTCAAAGATTGTATTTTCTCTAACTTACCCTTACACATAGGACAACAGCCATAATAAGTTTTACCATCAACCTCCGTTGGTATTTGCACACGATCAAAACGCTTATTATTGACCATACAAATATACTTGCTATTAGTATGTTCAAGCCATTTCAATCCCTCAACATGCTTGCTGTCATTAGTACTAGCCTCAACCTGTTCTTCAGACGAAATAGCAGGAGCAAAATCCTGACCATGCCCCTCACTTGCATTCGATTGACTTACACCTGTATATAAAAATGTGGTACTAAGCAAAGCCATGGCAATAATATGCAATCTAGTAATTTTCATTAATCCTATCCTCTTAATTATATAAAAAAACGCTGCGTCATTGTTATGATACGATAAATAATGATTTACCCCT
>JALTAZ010000079.1 GCA_027075555.1 Micavibrio sp. | reverse complement strand
ACGCATTATAATAATGACTGATGCAGATGTAGATGGAGCACATATAGCAGCGCTTCTTGTTACTTTTTTCTATACACAAATGAAAGCATTAATCGATGAAGGTCACTTATTTATTGCTCAACCACCATTATATCGGCTTGTTAGCGGAACGCTTAGCGCCTATGCACGTGATGATGAGCATAAAGATGAGCTTATGAATACAATGTTTAAAAACAAAAAGAATGTTGAAGTAAGCCGATTTAAAGGGCTTGGCGAAATGCCAGCAAAACAGCTTAAAGAAACAACAATGGATCCAAATTCACGAATATTACTGCGTGTTACCCTGCCTGATGCTATGGCTGCACTTGGTATAACTTCTGAAGAAATAATAGATGATGAGTACGCATTACAACCTAAAAACAATGATGTTGATGATCTGGTTAAACGCCTGATGGGTAGAGATGCTGATGCTCGTTATCAATTTATTCAGGATAATGCTAGGTTCGTAGAAGATATAGACGTTTAAACTTAAAAAAATTTAAATGAAACAAATTATATTTGCTTTTATTGCTGTGTGTTTTGTTGCTGTTACCGGCTTATCTTCTTATGCTTATTTTGTTTACATACCAGATAAAGTCGAAAAAAATATAATTAGGAGCTTTAATAATTTTGGTTTTGAAGAACTGAAAATTGAAAAATTAGACCGAAGAAGTGGACAAATAATACTTTCCAACATTGCTCTTGACAAAGATAAGTTCAGTACGATAGATCAAGCGAATATAGAGTTCTCATTGTTTAACTTTCTGATTTCTCCTGATTTTGCACAAAATATAACCGTTAAGGGATTAAAATTAACCGGAGATTTACAGCAAGAGAGCAGAGGTATAAATATATCCGGATGGAACAATACCAAAGAGATACTAGATAATTTGCAAAAATTCCCGGCTGGAACAATCACTTTTGAAGATTCTCAATTAGATCTGTTAACAGAAGATTTTGGCGGCGTAGGATTAAAATTTGATGCACGTATCAATATAAAAAACTCTAATAACATCAAATTTAAGCTCAATATAAAAACAAAACAAAAGAAACTAAGTGCCATCGCAAAAATAGAAGGTGAAATAGATGCAAAGGGTAATATTAAATTAACATCAGATATAGAAGATATTTCAGTTATCTTGCCTAATATGTTAGTTAAACGAGGGCTTGCAAAATTAAAGATTTTATACCAACCAAATCATGCAAGCTCATCTTTAAATATTTATGGAAATACAGATATAGCTTCAATACGTTTGCATGATATGCCACTTAAGGGAGTAAAAGGAAATATAAAAATAAACGATAATATATATAACATTGATGTAAATGGCTCTATATTTGGAGAAAATCCAATAAAATGGAAAAGTTCAATAGAAAAAAAATCAAATAATATTTTTTCAAAAACTATAATAGAGCCTGACAAACTTGAAGATGTAATAGAATTTTTTAAACAAAATAATGGCTTATCCCTAGGCATTAAAATACCATATTTCATACTCAATCAGGCTAATCCAGTTATTACAATCAGAAATAATCTAATCAATAAACCATATAAGATACTTGGCGATGTTGTTATAACTACAGATAATCCGGAAATAACTATAAAAGCCGACTATAATAACAATAATGAAAAATCTGGTATTAAAGGGGTGGTAAAGATTGATGAAACAACACTAAAAATAGATAAAAATCAAAAAGAGGATAATAACACATATTTTGATATTTCTGCATTTGGTGAGTTTACAATTAAAAACCTATTATCTTCGCCACATATAGAATGGTTTATTAAAACAGATATTCTTGATGGGAAACTTGATTTTGATGTCTTAGAGTTATCAAAAGTCAAAGGATCCGTTTTTATTGGTAAAACTGCAAAGGTCAGAAATGAAAAGGTAAAACCACTAAGCTTTTCATTGCCTTTAAAAAAATCCATTCCATATAGTGGTAAAATCAGAGTAAATATTGACAGTAAAACACGCCCTATACTGGATAAATTATCACTAAAAATATATGGAGGTAAAATAATAACTAAATATCCAATATTTAATAATAATAAACTTGTAAAAAATAATTCATTAATAGTTTCGGATATAAATATTTCTGATCTTTTGCATGATGCTGGTTTTAAAAATATATTTATGCAAGGAAAACTTGGCGGTGTAATTCCGTTTGAAATCAAAGATAATAAAATAAAAGTAAATGGAGCCATACTACAAAGCCAAAATAGTGGAATCTTAATGCTTCCTGATAAAATCATCGCAGGATTATTCCCTGGTAATAGTAAAAAGATGATAAATATTCGTGCTGCTTTAAAAAATTATCACTATGAATATTTTGAAATCAGATTTGATGGCGATTTAAATAACCGCGTTATGATGACACTTAATGCCAGAGGCTCTAACCCTAGAATGAAAAGTAAAGATGGGGTTGACTTAAACCTGCAAATTGAAACGCAAATATCATTGTTATTCAAAAACTTAACAAAGTAAAAAAACATTCTTTAAATCTTCATGGATAATCACAATAATCGTAAGTTATTTTTACAAAAGACTTATCCCCTGCTTTAATCGTAAACCTGTATTCTTTATCACCAACAACAACCGAGTGATATAAAGGAAGAATTCCCTTCTTGGTTTCAATTCTACCCCCCTTAATTTTAAAGATAAGCTCTATAGGTTTTCTGGTATCAAACCAGGCCTCTTTTTGACCTTTTGAATTTTTTGTTGATTGACCTTTTCCACTAATGACAATAATACCTTTGGGAAGGATTGCCTTACTGCTAGGGCCATTATAAACTGGGGTAGATACTATAAATCTCTTACTTTTAGGAGGAGAACAATTTTGTGGGGGGCGTGCAGAAAGTATAACAGATTCAAGCCTTTTATCATCAACGCCCTGATCTATTTGCTGTCTTAGTAACTCAACTAGATTCTTCATAGGACCATCACCAAAAAGCTCATCGTAATTAGCTTTTAACTGCTCTAAGCGAACAGTTGCTGTTTGCGCTTCTGCTCTGATTTTTATTGCCTCAGCCTGCATTTTGTCACGTTCTTCACCAATTAGATAATATTCTTCTTGTAATATATACATATCTTGTTTTGATTTAAGATCACCTAACCAAAATCCAGCACCAAACACTAGGGCGAAAAAAAACATTAATGTGATTGCCCGTGTCATGCGCTTAGCTGCTCTTTGGCGATAACGATCATTTGGGTTGTAAGAAGAAAAATGCATAATAACCTTGTAATTCTAGGACAATCCAAAATAATATTTTGCTATAAATATATATGCAATCCAAAGAACCACGACAAGAGGCATTCCGGCTTTTATGAAATCGCGGAACTTATATTGCCCTGGTCCCATAACAAGAAGATTAGTTTGATAACCTATTGGTGAGGCAAAAGAACAATTAGCTCCAAAAACAACGGTGACTGCGAATATAAAACTTAAGTCGTAATTAAGATCACCGATAGTTTCTATGTTATTGGCAATATTTAAGGCAATTGGCGTAAATAAAATAGCGCAGGCATTGTTAGTAAGAATATTTGTTGTAATTGCAACTATTATAAACAATAAAGTAGCAATTATTAACGGCGAGTTCGCAAATGGAGCCGATAATATTACTCTAGCAATAAAATCTGCGCCACCAGTAACCTGAAGCGCAGTTCCTAGAGCCAACATAGACCCCACTAGCAAGAAAATCTTTCTGTCAATTGCTCTGGTTGCTTGTCGTATATTTAAACAACCTGTCATTATCATGATAACTGCACCTGCAAATGATGCAGCGGGAATACTCAATAAACCTAAAGCTGCACTGCCGATAGTTGCTATAAATACGGATATAGCAATAGGCGCTTTACTAGGTACAGGAAGGTCTTTTTTAGAACCAGAAAGAACTATAAAATCAGGGTTGCGTCTTAAATTGTTAATACGGTTATGTTTGCCAGCCACAAGTAAAACATCACCTGCTTCTAGCCTTATTCGTCCCAAACGACGGCGAACAACCCTTGCACGACGCTGAATCCCCAATACAATAACACCAAATCTTTTATGAAAACTTATGTGATCTATAGACATATCAACCATGCGTGATGCGGGAGTAATCATAACTTTTGCCAAGACACGGGTTTGTGCTTGTGCTAGTACCTGATTTTCTCTATCATCGTCTTCCTTATTTTCATTACCATCAATAACTTCTGCTTCTTCTTCAGAGAGTAAGAATCCTGGATATTTGCTTAATAGCTCCCCTAATGCTTTAGAAGGAGCCGCCACAATCAAAATATCCCCGCTATGTATTTCATGACCCGCAAATGGTGGTAAGATAAGATGACCTCCACGTTGAATAAGCTTTACATTCATATCCATAAGTGAAGGGAATTTGCCTTCTATTGCTTTTTCACCAACTAACTTACTATCCTCGGCTATATCAAGCTCTGCTACATATTCAGTTTGAGTTCCTACAAGCTCATCTTTTATTGATGCCCTATTAGGTAAAGTTCGGGGAAGAACAAGTAAAACATAAATAAATCCTACTCCTGCCAGCATTGCTCCTGGGATAAAAAAGTCAAAAAACCCCAATGGCTTATATCCTAGCTCAACCATAGTTGAAGATACAAGTAAATTAGTAGATGAGCCAACTAATGTTGTCATCCCTCCTAAAATTGCAACATAGCTCAAGGGCATCATTATTCTGCTTGCTGGAGTGTGCGCAGTATGTAAAAGCGATTGAATAATCGGTATTGCAATAATTACCAAAGGAGTATTATTCATAAACGCGCTTAGAACCATAACAAAAATCAAAATAAGTATTACAGAAAACCATACATAGGCAGGTTTTTTAAAAACCATGAGATTAGTTATAAATCTTAGGGAATCTGTATGAATAAGTGCTTGACCCATAACTAATAATGCTAACACAGCAATAAGCGAGGGGTTTGCAAACCCAGATAATATAACTTCAGGATCAAGCAGGTTTTTGCCATTATCATCTGTAATTGAAAATACTTGCCCATACAGCAATAATATTGTCATAAGGATTACGCTTGTAACTTCTAATGGCGTCTTTTCCCTTACAAAAGCATAGATCGCTGCTGCTGTAAGTAAAAGCATAAACCACATATGAAAAGCTGGATTTATTATAAAGCCCAAGGAAATATCCTTTATCTGTGAATCCACTATATCAAGGATAGGATATTACTATAGATTAAAGATAAGAAAAACAATCAAAATACAACTTTATTGATTACCACTTCCTAATTGAAAACCAGATGATTTAAACTCACCTAAATTCTTTAAACCAATACGAAAGAAAATCTCAGTTCCGCTATTACCTGATGAATTATCAGTTAAATTTCTTTGCCCTGTAAGAGATAGTGAAATACACTGACCGGTATAGTCCACCCCTATATTAGCATTACGCAAACCTGAATTATCACCAAGATCATGACGAGCTGAGCCAAATAAGCGCCAACGATCATTTATATAATAAGATGCAGAATTATTTATCTGTTCGCGGGTTTTTATATCAATACTTCCTTCAATTGCCTTAGCATAAAGATAATTTGAGGATAACGTCAAATCAGATAACTTCAAAGATGCTGTTAGCTCCTGTCTTTGGGGGGATAATTTATCATTATCAAGTTGAAAACGATAATCTAATTGATAACCACCCTTATAATTTGCTTTAACCTCCCCCACAATATCAGAACTTTGTTCACTAAGACCAGAGCCAACATCAAAAGGATTATCATCATTTTCAAAACGATAACTTTGCCCAATAAATAAATTGCCGTAACTGCCATCTGTGCCATAAATCCCTGTACGCATACCATAAGAAATATGAGAACGATCCTCTACTCCATCAACTCCAGAAAAACGGTTTGGCTCAAAAAGTGCTAGCGCATCAATTTGCAAGTCTTGACTATCTTCATTGGGTATTTTATTGGTATCTATATTTGGTGATAATGTAAGAGATATTAAAGGCTCAATAATCATCTGAGTTTGAGTTTCCTTGAATGTTTTCGCAAGTGGATAGCTGGATTCTGCGTTTATATATGCAAAAGCTCTAGTTTTAATTTCGCTTCTTTTTATTGTATTATCAACATCATACCCGACTTGATCATTTATTTTGTATATGCTGCCTTGGATATTAGCTTCAATATTAGATGTAAAACCTGTATTTGATATAAAACGACGTTGCCATTCTAGGGCGCTGTGCGCTCTGTTTATATCTTGTCCATTATTATCACGCACAAGCCCCAACAATGATGTATATAAGCTCCAGCGACCGCTTAGAAATGGAATGTTGTTTGGTTCACCTATAAAGCGAGCCTCTACTTCAGGAAGAACATTTGGTTGATCACCATAATTTATATTCGATTGTGCATTATTGATACGAATATCTTGAAATGCAAGCATACGAGCAGCAGCATAATTACGACCAGAAAAACGCTCCACGTAAAGCTCATTTTGTAGTACATTGCTGTAATTAAGGTTATATTGACGCAAATATTGGTCATCAGAAGTCAGGTCAATTTTTATGCCAGAGCGCCATTTATTATTTATGTCCCAAAGTCCATTTACTTTTAGATTACCTCTTAATTCATCAGGCTTACCAACTTCTATGCTGCCCTCTCTATCAGTGCGTCCAGAATATGTAAAACTCCCCTTTGCATCTAATGATGCATTAGACCATCTTTGTCGCCATTGAGTACTGAGCATTGGTGCTTCTTGTGTCATTGCCATAAGTCCAACTGTTAGGTCTTTTTCTGGGGCTATACTCCAATAATAGCGCCCCTCAATAAAGCCTCCCAAATTGCTTTTATATCCGGCCTTAGGCATTAAAAATCCACTTTTACGCTTAACACTTCCATCAGGGTGTGAAAAATAAGGAAGATAAACAACAGGCATTCCCTTAACCTCAAATCTAGCGTTATTATAATCCACTCGCTTTTTGCTTTTATCATGGATAATTTTTGAAGCTCTAATTTGCCATAACGGGCTATTACGAAATCCCTTATCATTTGAGCCTATACCTATTTCACAAGGAGTGTAATGAGCATCTTTCATTATAACTTTATCACCACCTTGGGTTTGTCGCCCACTTGAAGCAGTAAAGCGCGATCCGTCAACTAAATAACTTTTAAGCCCCTGAACAAATCCATTTTTAAGTGCATCATTAAATTCAAATTTTTCTGCAAAATGCTTATCACCTGTTTTATCTACAAAGACAACATTACCTACGGCAATAACGGTGTCTTCTTGCAGGTTATATATGATTTTATCTGCCTTAATCATCTTGCCTTCTTGCTTTAATACAACCTTGCCTGATGCCGTAACGCTTTGACCGTCTTTATTATGGACAAGTTTATCAGCCTGTAAATCAACAGGCGCTCCCTTTTCGCTATTTGTTTGATCCTTTGTTATAGCCTTTTTTGAGCAAACAGACTCATTATCACTTGCTAAAGCAAATGTTGAAACAATACAAACTAGCGTGAAAGCCAATATAAAGAGTTTTTTATTAAACATAGATTTTTCTACCACCGGACAGAGGTATTAAGACTGTACTAGTTTTGGGTTTTATAGCCCTAAAGTCAATAGATTATATCCGGATTTACGCAATATTACTCACAAGGTTAGTTTAGTTTTTAAAAAATGCTGGCACATCATCACCAAACCCACAAAAATCAGCCATATCGTCTTTATAAGATTTTGATTTCTGTCTTGATGAAGTTTTATTGTTTGGCATTTTCTTTTGAGCGCTAGATTTATTACTTTTATTTACGTATGTTTTTTTCTCCTTACGGCTTGGCTTAGCCTCAGGTGAATTATTACCATCAATATCAACAACCTTTATTGAATTACCTATAAGCTTTTCAACCGCAGCTAAGAACTTATCATCATATTTTGTTACCATCATCCAAGCCCTACCAGTTTGACCAGCTCTACCAGTTCGACCGATACGGTGAACATAATCATCGGCATTCATCGGCACATCATAATTAAAAACATGTGATACATTATCAACATCAATTCCGCGTCCTGCTACATCGCTACAAATAAGTAGGGTAATATCACCTTTTTTAAATCCATTTAATGTATCACTGCGCTGAGATTGTGCCATATCTCCATGCATGGCTTGCGCTCTATAGCCCCTATTTTTGAGCCAGCTACTAAGAGAATCGACATCGCGTTTACGATTGCAAAATACAAAAGCATTCCTAACATCTTCATTTTTTATAATTTGTTCAAGATCATATTTCTTGGATTTTGGAGAGGTACGCACGATAAATTGTTCTACAGTATCCGCAGCAGAAGTTTTAGGGCTAACCTCAATTTCTTTAGGATTGCTTAAAAACCTTGTTGTTAATTTCTTAATTTCTGGCGCCATAGTCGCAGAAAAAAGTAAAGTTTGCCGCATTGGTGGTAATAAAGAGCAAATTTTTTCAATATCAGGAATAAATCCCATATCTAGCATACGATCTGCCTCATCAATCACCAATATTTTAATATCATTTAGCAATATATTGCCGCGTTCAAATAAATCAATAAAACGCCCAGGAGTAGCAATTAGAACATCTGCTCCGCGCTCCATAATCTTAATTTGTTTATCCATTGATGATCCACCAATCAACAAAGCCTTGGATAATTTACAGTTCTTACCATAGGTACCAAAATTTTCAGCTATCTGCATAGCTAGTTCTCTTGTTGGTGATAATATAAGAGAGCGTGGCATACGTGCCTTGGCTCTTCCTTCTGATAAGATTTCAATCATTGGTAAGGTAAAGCCCGCTGTCTTGCCAGTACCTGTTTGCGCTAGCCCGACAACATCACGCGCCATCAAAATATTTGGTATGGCCTTTTCCTGAATAGGTGTAGGCGTATCATAACCACAATCTTTTATTGCCTCTAAAATTGGCTGGCTTAGCCCTAAATCCTCAAACTTCATATAATATAATCATCTCTTTATTTTCTTTATGGACTAGAGCTATTATATATCATGTTAAAATGCAAATAAAAGTGAGAATCATGCCTTTAAAAGTCGCAATCCAAATGGATCCTGTTAAAAATATAAATATTGAAAAAGATAGCAGTTTTGCCCTTGGTCTTGAGGCACAAAAGCGTGGCTATGAATTATATTACTACCAAGTAAAGGATCTACGTCTTGAAAATGGTAAGGTTAAGGCATTCATATATCCTGTGCATTTACGTAGAGAAAAAAATAATCATTATACATTGGGAGAAGCTAGAATAATGAATTTAGGATCAGATATAGATGTGGTTTTGATCAGACAAGACCCTCCCTTTGATCTAAGCTATATAACAGCTACATATATTTTAGAGCACATAAAAGAACAAACACTTATACTTAATGATCCTACAGAAATACGTAACTGCCCAGAGAAATTGCTGGTTACATATTTTCCAGATCTTGCGCCAGAAACACTTATTACTAGCGACAAAAATGCAATTAAAGAATTTTACAATAAGCATAAGAATGTGATTTTAAAACCACTTTATGGCAATGGCGGAAAGCAGATATATCACATTGATGAAAATGGGCTTAACATTAATGCCCTATTAGAAATGTTTGATACATTCTATAAAGAGCCAATTATCGCACAAAAATATATATCAGAAGTGCGTAAAGGAGATAAACGTATCATCTTAATTGATGGTGAAATAGCCGGAGCATTTATTAGAGTTCCTGTTAAAGGTGAAACAAGAGCTAATCTTGATGCCGGTGGAGCCAGCCACAAGACTGTGATTACTGATCGTGATAAAGAGATATGCGAACGCCTTAAACCCATATTAAAAGAACGCAATCTTGTTTTTGCTGGTATTGATATTATTGGTGATTATATAACAGAAATAAATATTACTTCACCTACAGGAATAATGAATATCAACAAGTTAGAAGGCACTTGCCTTGAAAGTGATCTTTGGAATGCATTTGAAAGAAAACTGGAAGAAAGACTATGAGTGATAATAAAGATCTAGAAGAAACACTGAAATTTCTTCCAAGGTTCGATGATAAGGGCCTTATCCCTTGCATTTGCACCTGTGCCAAAAGTGGTGAAGTGTTGATGTTTGCTTTTATGAACCAAGAATCATTGAATAAAACTATAGAAACCTCTCAAGCACATTATTACTCACGCTCTAGAAAATGTCTGTGGCATAAGGGTAAGACTAGTGGCTATACCCAAAAAGTTTTAGAAATGCGCACAGATTGCGACCAGGATTGTATTTGGATTAAGGTGGAAATTAATACTCCTGAAGGTAAAGAGACAGATAAGATCTCATGCCATACAGGTAGAAAAACGTGCTTTTACAGAAAGTTAGAGCTAAAACCCGATCCTAATGATAAGCAAAAGATGTATTTTATTAACACAGATTAAATTGCTCTAACGTATATATTCTCTAATGTACATATTCTATGTGACTTGTAGCTTTCTCCCCCTCATATCTTTGTTGGTGTATATGAACAGTTATATAAATTGTTACATTTACTATGAAAAGAAGCGTAGCAATTTTTAATATGATTGTTGTATTTTTTTTCTTTTTACCACATGGCTCATGAATACAGCCAGTATCGCGACAATCTATGCGCTTACTAATAATATGCAAAAGCCAGCCAAAAGCAAGGATAATACCTGATATTACAATTATAGTTAACTCCCAACCATGAATAACCTCATGTGCACCAACCATCCATATAGGTAAAGCACTCATAGCTCCCATACCAGCTAATATAGTTAAAATGCTAAAAATACTAGGAATAACACAGCAAAACACATGGCTTATTTCTGATATAACCACAAACCAAGAAGTAATACGCTGTAATTTTTTTATCTGCATCTTATTGGGCATTTTTTATAATATATTACTTGTGAGGACTGTTACGTACTTTTTTATAATCAAAATGAAGGTGATTAGTAAAGGAGTAATGCCCTTTTACAACATTCACGCCAAGTTTAATTGCTGACCTTAATTAGCATAAGCTGCGTCAATAATGTGCATTTGAGCAGATTTTCGCCCCTGCCATTCATTTATTTTAAGATGCCCTATAATATTAAAAGCCCTATCCGAGCCATTAAGAATTGCATCACCAAGGGGGGTGTCAACGCTTTTAAATGCTATGGCTTTTATGCGCTTGCCACCTTCCCAGTCACTAAACATGAAACTAATATGCGCTGAGCCAACTATTTTTGCATTATAAAGGCGTATGTTCCTCAGCATAAACACAGGTTCTGGCTGCTCTTGCCCGAAGGGGCCAACTTTATTTTGTAATAGTTCTACTAAATCAGTACTAACCCCGCTGCTTGTAAGTATAGCGTCAATAAAAATTTCAACATTAGTATCTTTATTTTCCATCTGCTTTGCTACATGATTTTTCAAGAACTCATGAAGTTCTCTTATACGATCAGGTTCTACTGTAAAGCCACCTGCCATGGCGTGACCTCCGCCTTTTTCAATAATACCTGCGTTACGCGCATCAATAAAACTTTGAGCGATATGAATTCCTGCGATAGAACGTCCAGAACCTCTTCCTTCCTTCTTGCCAGATAAGTCATAAGCATAAGTCACAACGCAAGCAGGCTTGTTATATTTTTCCTTTAGCCTGCCTGCGACTAAACCGCTAAGTCCTGCATGCCAGCTCTCATCAGCTACCAGAATAATTGGGTCATCTTGCATATTTTGCGCCTCAACCATTTTGATAGCGGCTTGTTCCATCTCTATTTGGATTGCTTTGCGTTTGTCATTACAATCATTAAGTGTCCAAGATATATTCTTGCATTCTTCTACATCATCGCTACTTAAAAGATTTGCGCCCAAATTCGCCTTATGAACGCGACCACCTGCATTTATGCGTGGACCTAAAACAAAACCGCAATCATAGGTGCTAATCGGTGAGGATATTCCTGATACACGCATTAACTCTTTTATACCAATATTCATGGAAGTTTCAGGAACGGCAAATCCAGAACGTACAAATAGGCGGTTAACCCCTGTTAATGGCACCATATCACAAATAGTGCCAAGTGCGACAATATCCATCAAAACCTTTAATTTCGGTTCATTTATGCTATTTCGTTTAAAAAACCCTCGATCTCGCAAACGGCTGTTAATTGCCACACAACTCATAAAAGTAACACCAACTGCTGCTAGCATATCTAGCCCTGAAACATCATCTTTGCGCTTTGGATTTATAACATGCCAACAATCAGGAAGATTATCCTCTGCCTCATGGTGATCCAAAATTATGATTTTTAGGCCTAGGTCGCTTCCTGCCTTTACAATATCAAAGGCAGTTGTTCCGCAATCTAGCATCATTAAAATATCAGCACCTTCCTCTTTAAGCTGTTTTAGCGCATCAATATTTGGGCCATATCCTTCTGATAAGCGATCTGGAATATAAATAGGCGCATCTATACCAACGGATTTTAGAAAACGATAAAGAACCGCCGATGAAGTTGCTCCATCAACGTCAAAGTCTCCAAAAATTGCAAATTTTTGTTTATTTTCAATAGATATTGCAACATCTTCTGCCATATCCCCCATGCCTTTAAGTGAAAAAGGATCAGGAAAATCATTTCTAAGTGTAGGATTTAAAAAGCTCTCAACCTCGTATAACGGTACGCCGCGCTGTGATAATAGGCGCGCCACCACCTCTGGCACTTCATAACGGCGCATTA
>JALTAZ010000078.1 GCA_027075555.1 Micavibrio sp. | reverse complement strand
TTTCAACACCGCATAAACGCGCTGTATATAATGTGGCATCATCAATAGAGCCTTTTTCAGTTGGTGGGGTAACAATTGCGATATTTTCAACTCCTGCAATGACTGCTGGAACAGCCAACATATAAAGGGCAGATGGGAACGCCCCCTTACCACGCGGAACATATAGCCCAACTGAATCAATTGCGCTTACCTGCTCGCCTGCGAAAACTCCTTCTTGGATTTCCACCAGCCAGCGCGGGGGAACATGCTTTAATTGCTCTGTATGAAATTTCTCTACATTATCCACACAAAGCTTAATGGCAGATTTCAAACCCTCATCTAAAGAGTTTTCTGCGCTATTAAGTTCTTCTTGAGTAACCTTAATATTAGTTATATTAGAATTCTCAAACTTTTTTGCATATCTACGAAGGGCATCATCACCATTATCACGTACATCATCAATTATCGGCTGAATAATTTTATATACCGAATCAATATCCGCCTGTGCGCGACGCATTATGCGGCGTTTTGTTAAAAAGTCTGTATCATTCCAATGATAAAAATTTACATTCATATAGCTTATCTAAAACGATAACTATTCTATGTCGAGCGTTTTCTTAGAATAAAATATAGCCGCAGCCTGTCCTTGGTGGGGTATTAAAGGAGATGAAGCATGAACAGCCATAGCTTTACGAACTTCTGGATCTTTCAAGTCCTTATCCTTTTGTCCCTTCATAAAAATAATATCACCTATCCTAGCACTTCCAAACTCTCCACTATAAGATTCGGTTAGCATCGACAACTCACGCTCACAAGCATCTCTTTGTCCTTGAGCCATAGCATTTAATTTTGTCTTATCCATTAAATCCCATAATTTTTCTGTAGTTATACCATCTAGCAAACGTAATGTTGCGCCTGCAAAGGTTGAGTGGAGCGTCATATTAACATCATCTATATGCATCATAGTAGCCCTTCCAATACCACCTTTAGGGGTAAACATAGCATGTCCTACTACAGTTTCATCTTCTCTTACTCCATAATAACTATCGTGAACCATATTATATAATTCACGCATACGATTCATTTTATTACAAAATACTTCACAAGCTTCGTCACTAACTATGATTTCCGCTTTTGCGGCCTCTGCCAAAACTTCTGATGCACTAATAACATCAATATAGGAAACTTCCCCTGCAATTCTGCGTCCATTTTTAGAATTAGCATCGCTGACATAATAACTTCCAACATTATTATCATCACGCATGACTATACCGGATCTAAATATTTCTGCCTCTCTTTGCCATACATCCTCCTCACGCAATATAACCGCGCGTGTTTCTGGTAAATCGTAAAACTCTAATATATCATCTTCCGAAGTTACTATCGGATATGCTCTATTTCCAAAAAGATAATCCATAGCTTATGATTACATAAATATAAGCAATGTTTCAATAAAAAAACCCTCTCGACATTCATTATCAAGGCGTTATAACAACTATATGGCAAAAGAAACAATTACTATCATCGACTATGGCTCTGGCAATTTACGATCTGTTACAAAGGCATTTGAACATGTAATCAGAAACGAAAACCGAAATATTAGTGTAATAATAAGCAATAAGCCTGAAGATATAATGCGATCTGATAAAATAGTTTTACCTGGGCAAGGGGCTTTCCGCGATTGTATGGAAAATTTAAATTCTATCGACGGCATGATTGAGGCTATGAATGAACGCGTTATAAGCCAAAGCGCGCCCTTTCTTGGAATATGCGTAGGAATGCAGCTTCTAGCTTCCAGAGGGATGGAACACGGTGTTAGCGCAGGGCTTAATTGGATAAAAGGCGAAGTTGTGCCCATAAAACTACAAGACCAATCTTTAAAAATCCCTCATATGGGCTGGAATGAGCTGCATTTTCTTTCTGCGAATAATCAACAAGATAATCGTCATTTTGTGCTACGCAGCACAAAAAGTTCAGAAAATTTCTATTTTGTTCACTCTTTTATGTTTAAATGTAACTATACACATAACTGTTTGGCAATGACGGATTATGGGGGATTTATCCCTGCTGTTGTCGGGAACGATAATATTATCGGGGTGCAATTTCACCCTGAAAAAAGCCACAATTCAGGATTAAAGTTATTATCTAACTTTCTGAATTGGAAGCCTTAAGGGCTTAAAATACAAATATATATTTTAAAAGTTTTGAGTGAGGAGTATGAGTATTCATGAGCGATCAAAGCAATCTAAAGCCACTTGAGCCAACTCCAAATGTTGAACATATTAAGGAATTCAAAGCTGGAGATCTTAACGATCTTTGTGATGCCACTGACGAAGCCATTGAAGGCGGCGGCGGGTTTGGTTGGGTTAAACTTCCATCACGTGAAAAGTTAGAGCGTTACTGGAATGGTGTGCTTGCCATGCCTGCAAGAGAATTATTTGTTGCTCGACTTGATGGAGTAATATGCGGAACTTGCCAATTACTGAAACCACCAGCAAATAACGAAGCGCAAAGCTTTTCGATTCAGCTTACCACAAATTTTGTAGCCCCCTGGGCAAGAGGTCATGGTCTAGCTAAAATGCTTATACAAGAAGCTGAAAAATTTGCCCTATCAGAAGGCTTTTCTGTTATTAACCTAGATGTTAGAGAAACTTTACGCGAAGCAATGGCTTTATACGAGCATTTAGGATATCGCAGAATTGGAGAACACCCTGCATATGCTTTAGTAGATAATAAAGTCCTAAAAGGATATTATTACTGTAAAGTGATAGACCCCAAAATTGAAAAAAATACATCAAAAGAAATATCCTTAGCAACCGATAGCTAATTTATAATCTTGCTTAATCTATCATTACATCTGAAAATATAGCATTACATGCTATATACTCAATAAATGAAAAACTCTGCCCCAAGGGGCAGAGAAGTGAAGCTCCGCTTGTCCAGTGCCTTCTTCGCCTTGATGTTGAATATATTTCCTAAGAGCGCTCTGTGTAATGCCAACTGTGGACACAAAATAACCATCCGACCAAATGCCATCCGTGCCCCAATACACATCTTTAAGAAATGGAAATTTCTTCTTCATTCCTCGTGATGTATTTGCTTTTATAATACGAACCACAGAGCCTACGCTCATCTTTGGCGGAACAGACATCATAATGTGAACATGATCAACATCATGATTTACCTCTAAAAACTATAACTCTGGATAGTGTTTCCTAACATCTTATAGCTTAGAACTAAAGTACGCAAATACACCACCATTAAATATCTTACGGCGGTATTTGGTCGTCATAACAAGATGATAATCACAGCGATAAATACAATGTGTTTGCTTCTTATACTTCATTGCAT
>JALTAZ010000077.1 GCA_027075555.1 Micavibrio sp. | reverse complement strand
CGCGCGCGCGAGTTACGTCCTGAAATGGTTTTTGGCGCCGATATAATTGCAGGATTTCCTACTGAAAGCGAGGAAATGTTCCAAAACTCTATTAAAATAATAGAAGATTGTGATATTACTTACCTACACGTATTCCCCTATTCAGAGCGCAAGGCAACACCAGCGGCGCGCATACAAAATTCTGTTCCTATGCCAGAGCGTAAAGAACGTGCGGCAAGGCTTAGAGATCTAGGCAATAAGCAGTTACAATCACTATTGCAACGCAATATAGGCAGGGAAATGTCTGTTTTAATAGAAAAAGGTGGGGTCGGTCGCGCCGAGAATTTCTTAAGCATTGATGTTGGGGTAAGCGGGTTAAAAACGGGGGATATAATTAATGTCAAAACAACAGATATATCTGATGGTATGTTAAAATCTGTTATGATTGATTAGAGTTTGTTTATGCATAGATATTTGTTTTTATCGCTTATGTTTTTTTGCTCATTTGATGCCCATTCAAAAGAGGTTGCGACTTGCAGTAAATTCAAGGATTTAGAAACAAAGATAGATGTAAATTTTTTTGATACTCCTGTAGAAATAGTTGATTCCCATTCTTTTGATAAACTTCAAAAGCGCAGAGAAATGGGTTTTTATAGGTATAAATCCAATTTAGAAGATGTTACATGGATTTCAGATTTAGATGTTTCATTAGGTGGCTATTATCGCGCAGGAATTGGCGCTGATATTGAAAATCGTTTCATTGTTAAACCATATAAAGGGCAGCCCGGTCTTTCTTGTGTATTTATTGATCATATTAAAGTTGATCTAAAACTTGCCGCCGTGGCTTTTATTGACTCCGATTATAACGATATTGAATGTCAAGAGTTTAAAGATAAGGTAACGGATATATTAAAAAGTAAAAATAGTATGCCACTAGGGGAGATGATGAGTTTTCGTCAAGAGCTTATAGAAACGCTGCCTGAGATTGTCTTAAAAATGGAAAGATTTGCTGTTAAAAGTAATGTTGCGCTTGAAAAAGTTGATGGAATAAAAAATGCTCTTAAAAATAGTATTGAAAAGCGCCCATCTATTATCCACAAAAGAATAACCGATTTTTATAAGGGGTATAAACCATTAAGTGATCTAACTGATGCTTACTCTGCTTGTAAAATAAAGGTAAATGAGCATAAAAAATACAAATATCCTAACGTTGATAAAGGTCAAAGACGCTATCAGCTACGATAATATATATTTGTTCGAAAAGTCTTTTTAAAGATAAATAAAGAGCATATACTAAAAAGGGCATATATTAATTATTATATGCAACAATATAAGGTGAAAAGATAATGGTATTTTGGCGTAAGAAAAAAGATTCTAAAATTATTGAGCAAGAAGAGCTAGATCAGGAGCTTTTGCACCCTGAAGGTGAGCCAGAGATTAAATCTTCAACAGATTATGAAACAGATATTGCCGATGATGATATTCAAAATGAGCTGCGAGAGACTGAAATAGATGTGATTGATGAGCTTGAAGTTATTCCAACTCCAGAGCCAGATTTTGAGGCAATCATAGCCATTGAAAAGGGTGATGATGATAATCCTGATATAGATCATTCTAATGAGGGGGGGTGGTTTTCACGCCTTACCAAGGGGCTTGGTAAATCCACTAATAAAATTACTAAAGGTCTTAGTGATATTGTAACCAAATCAAAATTGGATCAAGATAGCCTTGATGCTCTTGAAGATGTATTAATAGAGGCAGATTTAGGGCCTAAAACTGCGGCTCGTGTAATTAAAGAGTTTTCAAAAGACCGCTTTGGTAGGGATATTTCAGAAGATGAAATAAAAGAAGCCTTAGCAGATACTATGGCTGATATATTAAAGCCAATAGCCAAACATTTATCTATTGATAAACCTGATGATGGTCCTTTTGTAATGCTAGTATGCGGTGTTAATGGTGCAGGCAAGACAACAACAGTTGGCAAAATGGCTTATCAGTTCCATAAGGAGCTTGGTAAATCAGTAATAATTGCGGCGGCTGATACTTTCCGTGCGGCGGCGATTGAGCAGTTGGGTGAGTGGGCTAAACGCTCTAATTCTGTGATGTTTTCCCGTGATCTTGGTACAGATGCTGCTTCGGTTGCTTATGAAGCCTATGAAAAGGCTAAAGCAGATGGCACTGATATATTGATGATTGATACTGCTGGACGTTTACAAAATAAGCAAAACCTTATGGAAGAGCTTGAGAAAATTGTAAGGGTTTTGAAAAAGAAAGATGAAAGCCTTCCTCACGCAACAATTTTGGTTCTAGACTCTACAACTGGTCAAAACGCTTACTCGCAGCTAGAAACCTTCAAGGAAATGGTTGATATTAACGGTCTTATTGTTACAAAGCTTGATGGGTCTGCTAAGGGCGGGGTTTTAATTGGTCTTGCAGATCAGTTTGGTGTTCCTGTTTATGCCGTTGGTGTGGGGGAGGGGATACGCGATCTACGTCCATTTGCCGCGCGTGACTATGCCAGATCTTTAATGGGGCTTGATATATAAATTTTTGATATATAATTATATAATAAAAAGATATAATAGCTGCGTAATTCATTGTATTTTAACAATAATCTGACATTATGTTGCTATGGTAGAAGAATCTAAAAATTTTAACCCTAGGCATTATAAAAATGCTGATCAGGTTTTAGCAGCAGTTAAAGAAATTTATGAGGCTAGTACGGGGTTTTTGCGCTTATCTTTTGATGATTATTGTAAGGGAAAAAAATCTAAAAAAGTAAGGGCTTATTACCCCTATGTAAGGGTAAAAACCATTCAGGCAAGGCGTTTTGATAGTCGATATTCTTATGGGTTTGCACCAAGACCAGGAAGCTATTTTACAACGGTAACTCGTCCTGATTTATTTGAGGAATATTTTCGTGAGCAATTCAGGCTTTTGATAAAAAATCATGATATTTCGATAGAAGTCGGCAGTAGCGACACTCCGATACCATTGCATTTTGCACTAGGGGAGAATTTTCACCTTGAACAAGATTTAGGTGAAGATCGTGTAAATGAGCTTTCAGATTATTTTGATGTGCCAAATTTGAATATAATGGACGATGAGATTGCTAATGGCACATATATGACCATGATATGCCAGCAGGATAATAATGAGCTACCCTTATCTTTGTTTACAGCTCCGCGCGTAGATCTTAGCTTACAACGGTTAAAGCATTATTGCGCAACGAAACCAGAGCATTTTCAAAATTACGTTTTGTTTACAAATTATCAATTTTATATCGATGAGTTTGTAAAAATGTGTCAGGAGATGATGGGATATAGCGATAATCCTGATATAAAAAGACAACGCATGGAATATACTGCCTTTGTTATGCCAGGTGATAGGATTATATTAAATGAAAATTTTGATAATCATGATGAAAAGGCAAATGAAGGGGTAAGACTGTCAAGATTACCACAAATGCCTGCTTATCACCTTAAACGTGCTGATGGTTCTGGTATTACCATGGTTAATATAGGGGTAGGGCCTTCTAATGCCAAAACAATTACGGACCATGTTGCGGTGCTTCGCCCTCATGCATGGTTAATGCTTGGTCATTGCGCTGGGCTTCGTCAATCTCAACGCCTTGGTGATTATGTGCTGGCTCATGGTTATTTGCGAGAGGATCAAATATTAGACGAATTTTTGCCACCAGATATTCCAATTCCTGCGCTAGCAGAGATACAGCAAGCCCTAGAACAAGCAGTTGCAAGCGTCACTGGTAATCAGGGCTATGATTTAAAGAAAATTATGCGCACTGGCACGGTGGCAACAACCGATGATCGGAACTGGGAGCTAAAGTCATATATTACACAAAATAGACGCCTAAGCCAGAGCAGGGCAATAGCTCTAGACATGGAATCTGGCACAATAGCTGCTAATGGTTTTCGTTTTCGTGTCCCTTATGGAACATTACTTTGCGTATCTGATAAGCCCTTGCACGGGCAGCTTAAACTCCCTGGTATGGCGGATAGTTTTTATCGTGAGCGAGTAGAGCAGCATTTAAAGATTGGGCTTTTGACTATGACTTTATTGCGTGATTTGTCGCCATCAAAACTTCATAGCAGAAAATTACGTTCCTTTGATGAACCTGCGTTTCAGTAGTTAAGTAAATATAGGGCAAGGGCTTTGCATGTTTATTAGCATTTTTGATCTTTTCAAGATAGGTATAGGTCCGTCAAGTTCTCATACTATGGGGGCAATGGTGGCTGCTAATATGTTCTTAGATGATATTATTCATAAGCCAAAAGAAGGGGAGCGCATCCGCGTAACATTTTATGGCTCTTTAGCTTTTACAGGTAAAGGTCATGCAAGTGATAGAGCCGTTATTTTAGGGCTTATGGGGCAAAAGCCTGATAGTATAAACCCTGATGAGATGGATATATTCATAAATCAGATGAATAAACAAAAATCTGTGGCGGGTTTTTTCTTTGACCCAGATGTTGATATAGTTTTTGATTATGGGGCTGCGCTTGATACTCACCCTAATGGAATGATTTTTTCGGTGCTTGATAAAGACGGAAAAGAGGTAATAAGCAAAGCTTATTTCTCTATAGGCGGTGGTTTTGTTATCGAAGAGGGGCAAAGTCCTGAAAAACTTGCTCAGGAGGATTGTGATATATGCAAAAAATTACCCTATCCATACCAAAATTCGCTTGAATTATTATCTATGGCAAAAAAATCAGGATTTACAATAGCGCAAGTTAAGATGGAAAATGAAAAAATTGCGCGATTGGAAAAGGAAATATATACAGGGATTAACAATATTTGGCAGGCAATGAATGACTGTATTGAACGCGGGTTAAAGCGCAAAGGTGTTCTTCCTGGTAGTTTGAATATCAAGCGCAGAGCTGCGGATATAAAAGTTCAGCTTGATAATGAAAAGGGTAGTAATATCCAATATGCGCATATTTGTAATGAGTGGTTGAGCGTCTATGCAATGGCGGTAAATGAAGAAAACGCCGCTGGTGGGAGGGTAGTAACCGCGCCAACAAATGGTGCTGCGGGCGTTATTCCTGCGGTGCTTCGCTATTATTTTGATTTTGTGCCCGATGCAAGAGAGGAACATATATCAGTATTTCTACTAACTGCGGCGGCAATAGGTGGAATAATAAAGCGCAATGCCTCTATTTCTGGTGCAGAAGTTGGCTGTCAGGGAGAGGTCGGCTCGGCCTCGGCGATGGCTGCGGCGGGGTTATGTGCGGTTATGGGTGGCACTAATGAGCAAATAGAAAATGCGGCAGAGATAGCTTTAGAGCACCATTTAGGCATGACTTGTGATCCCGTGGCAGGATTGGTGCAAGTTCCGTGTATAGAGCGCAATGGACTTGGCGCAGTTAAAGCTGTAACGGCGGCTTCTCTTGCTCTTAGAGGTACAGGAGAGCATTTTGTACCACTTGATAGTTGTATTGAAACAATGCGCCAAACAGGGCTTGATATGCGTTCACGTTACAAGGAAACTAGTCGCGGCGGTCTGGCTGTTAATGTTATTGAGTGCTAGGAACAAATATTTTATACCTTACAAATATTTTAGACCTTTATGTCAACAACAGAGCCACGATCATTTACTTCTGAATCTTTTGAATCACTAGCTAGGCTTATATCATTTTGGTTTTGATGTGATGATTTTCTGCTGGCATTTGTGTCTTGTGATTGTGCAGCAGGGGCTTCGCGTACCTGAATTTGGTTTTGCTGTGGCTCACTTTCTTGACGCCTAACCTCACGCGATTGATCGTTGTTTACTGGCTGTAACGCTTGAGAAGTTGGTAATTGCTGCTGTTGTCCTATAGATGTAAGTGGTGCTGCCATTGCTGAAAATCCCTATTTTAAATATAAGTCCTAACTATTTAACATATATCATATAGTATCGAATATATCTTAATAAACCCTTTCTACCTGCTATTTTCTCATGAATTCCATAAAAGTGCAAATTTCATGTTGAATTATCTGAATGATAGCTACGATTTTACAAAAATTTTAATTTAATTATTAGTTATTAAGAAGTTCGTAATATTTTACATGTATAAATGAATAAGGACAAAAGATATTGCCTGTCATAGACTTATTTATTTTTATTTCGTTTATTTCGGCAGTTAATTTTTTAATCCTTAGATGAATAACTTAAAAGATGAATAACTTAAATCACTTTGGAGTAAACTGCGTAATTTTTTTAATTAACATGATAATTGTGGGGCGAAAATCATGGATATGAATATAGCAGGCAGTGCAAATAAACCTGCATCTATAGCTGCTAAACTAGGTAATGTTGATAGGTTATATGATCTTGCCAGAGATAAAAGCAATCCACAGGCAATGTCTGCTCTTACTCATGAAATTAGCTCAATTTTAGAAGCAGATATAACATTGAGCGAAAGTGAGATGGTGGCCGATGTTTTAATTGAGCTTTTAAGACAGGCGGAAACTGATATTCGTCAATCTTTATCAGAAAAATTAAGCGTATTAGATACCGTGCCACTCCGTCTTATATTGCAGCTTGCAAATGATGATATTGAGATAGCGCGCCCAGTTTTAAAAAATAGTTCTGTTCTAGGTGAATTTGACTTGATGTATATCATAAAGTCCAAAACAAGCGAGTATTGGCAGACTATTGCAACGCGAAAGAATTTAAGCGATCAGGTTATTGATGTTCTAGCAGATACTAATGATTTTGATACAGCACTGGCCTTAGCCGAAAATACAGAGATTATATTAACTCAGCACGCAATGGTGGTCTTGTCAGATATAGCCAGAGATTCCGATATTTTAGCCATTCCTTTATTGCGCCGATCAGAAGTTCCTTGTGAGCTTGCTATGGCATTATACAAATATGTAGGCGAAGAAATTAAAAACTTTATCGCCAATAATTATGATATTGATGTTGAAAAAATATCTAATGTTGTAGATCAAACAGTTAATGAATTTGGTAATTGCTCTATAACAGAGGAATATATACCTGAAAACCATATGATAGAGGCGGCTAGAGCTGCAAATACAAGAGGGATGCTTAATATTCAAACTATGCTTGCAACTCTAAGGGTTGGAAATGTTCGCTCTTTTGTGGCCCAAATGTCTGTATATACAGATGTTCCTGCCGAGATTATAATGCGGATTTTGATGCAAAAAAACGGGCAGGGTCTTGCCATTTTATCAAAGGCTTATGGTATTGAAAAACAGGATTTTGTATCAATTTTTATGCTTACTGCAAAATTCTGGAATTACGGACGGCTTGTTGAACCACAAGAAATTAAAAAGGCCATGGAATATTACAACCGTGCTACTCCTGATCTAGCTATAAAAATTATTAAGGGAAAGCTGGATTCTTAAAAAAGTTTCATTGTAACTACCTTCAATTAACTTTAAACAGTCGGCATTTTATAATGTCGGCTCTTTTTTTTAGATTATCTTTTTTAGATTATCTTTTTATAAGAGGTATAACACCGGGGAGGTCTTTTCCTTCTAGCCATTCAAGAAAGGCGCCTCCAGCCGTGGAAATATAGGAAAAACTATCAATTGATCTTGAGTTTTCAAGTGCGGCAACAGTATCTCCTCCACCAGCGATACTTATACAATTACCAGATTTAGTGTGTTTTGCAACGGCATTTGCAACTTGGTTTGTGCCACTATCAAAGGGTTTAATCTCAAAAACACCTAAAGGACCGTTCCAAACTATAGTTTTTGACTCTTCAATTTTTTTACATATATAGGATATAGTTTGATTACCAATATCAATTGCCATTTTATTATCAGGAATATTATTAACATTCACTCTTTCATGCTCTGCATCTTGTTTTAGATCACTTACCACAATGACGTCTTTGGGCAATATAATCTCACAGCCAACTTCTTTGGCCTTTTCCATGATACAAAGAGCAGTTTTTTTCATATTTTTTTCGTACAGGGATTTACCCATTGATATACCTTTAGCATAAAGAAAAGTATTGGCCATTCCCCCGCCAAGAACAAGAAAATCAACTTTCTCAATTAAGTTTTCAAGAACGCCTAGTTTTGTTGCTATCTTAGAGCCGCCTGTAACAGCAAGTAGAGGTTTTTCTGGAGTTTCTAAAGCCTTGTTCAATGCATTAAGTTCTTCTTCCATCAATAACCCCGCTGCACTTGGTAAATATTGAGTGATCCTAGCAGTAGAAGCATGGGCGCGGTGAGATGCAGAAAAGGCATCATTGACATATATATCGCCAAGGCTTGCCAGTTTTTTGGCAAATTGTTCATCATTGGCCTTTTCGCCCTTATGAAAGCGGACATTTTCTAATAATGTAACCTCTCCGTTATTTGCTTGTGCGGTAATATCTTTTGCAATATTACCTATGCATTGTGGGGAGAATTTTACAGGGATACTCCATTGTTTTTCCAATATAGAGGCAAGAAAAGCCAGTGACATTTCCGGATTTTCTTCTCCTTCGGGTCTGCCATAATGGGATAGGATAAGAATTTTTGCTCCGTGCTTATTTAGATATTCTATAGTGGGCCTAAGGCGGTCAATTCGTGTGGTATCAGTAACTTTATTATTATATTTTGGAACATTTAGATCGGCTCTTAATAATATAGTTTTTCCGCTTATATCAAAGTCTTTGAGCTTGTTAAAATCCATTTTTAAATCCTGTAATTTACTCAATCTTTTTCTTTATTGTTTCACATGCTTCTATCAATTTAGAGCGAAGCGGAACATCTAACGCAGAATGACCTGCATCAGGAACAACAATATAGTTAGCTTCCGACCACAAACTATGTAGCTTATTAGCGGTTTTGATCGGGCATATAATGTCGTACCGCCCTTGAATAATGGTTGTTGGGATAGAGCGCAAGCCCCCAATGCTATTTATTATGCTGTTTTTTTTAGAAATAACTTCATATTTGAAATAGTGAGCCTCTATTTTTGCTAGAGCAAGAGCATGTTGTTTTTGATCATCTGTAGTTATTGTTTCATAATTAGGCATTAAAGACGAGCAAGCACCTTCATATAAGCTCCAGTGGACAGCGGCGCTCATTTGTGTTTTTTTATCATTATCATTTATAAGGCGCCTATAATAAGCATCAAGAAGATTTCTTCGTTCATTTTCAGGTATGAAATTTGCAAATTGCTCCCATGCTTCGGGGAAAATGGTATTCATACCATATAAAAACCAGTCAATTTCATCTTGTTCGCATAAGAATATCCCGCGTAAAATTAAGCTAAGACAGCGCTTTTTGTGTTTTATCGCATAAAGTAGTGCCAAAGTAGAACCCCATGAGCCACCAAATATATGCCAGGCATCTATATTAAGGTGCGTTCGCAGAGTTTCTATATCTTCTATAAGGTGGCTTTTTGTATTATTTTCAAGTGATCCAAGTGGAGTAGAGCGCCCCGATCCGCGTTGATCGAAAATAATAATGCGGAAAAAATCAGGATCGAAAAAGCGCCGGTGAACTGGTGATGATCCTGCGCCAGGACCGCCATGAAATAATATTATGGGCACTCCATCAGGGTTTCCGCTTTGCTCCCAATATATATTATGTATTTTATCAACTGATATAAATCCGCTAGAGTATGGAGTTATTGGCGGGAATAGGTCAAGGAATAATGTCCGGCGCAAACTTGATATGGTCTGCTCTTCGTCTTTTTCAATTTTACCAGAAGCCATAACCTATAACCTGTAAATATTAATACTAATAGTTAAGATATTCATATTTTATTAGCATAGACCTTCAGATAGTTCTAGGTTTTAGAGCCCAGCCATTAAATCGCTCAATCATTAAATCTAGGTAGAGCACTACCGTTATTATTTTTTTGTTCTACGTTTTTATGCGCGTTATGTGTAGGCAGGGCAGGGGAATTTGGCAAAGCGCTACCTTTTAAAGTGCTAGTTGTTTTTGTTTGGGGTGTTTTATGATCTAAAGGCTTTTTATTATCAAATAAGGCTTCTATCCTTCCTGCATGGTCAATATAAATATAAGGACCATTATAAGATTCGATCCAACCGCGTACGCGTATGCGCTTACCTTTTAATTTTCTAGGATTAATATCCTTTTCCTTAAAACTCCTTAAGTCAAAAGCAGATATTCCAATGGTGAAGTCCTCTTTCCAATTAACACCAAAATTCAAATAAATCTTATTTTTATACATGGTTATGTTTTTAACCACTCCTTCAACTATTTGATAGCTACCGATTTTAGATTTTACATTATCAGGAGAAAGAACAGAGAATTTGTCAATTGCCCAAAGACCAGATTTTTCTTGTCTTGCCTTTTCTTCTAGAGCAAGCATTTGCTCAGCCATTTCAGGGTTGTACTTAGTTGTTCTAACCCGTGCAACACCAAGGGATAGCAATAATCCTTGCGTCCATACTTGATCATCGGCTCTAACTAGGTGCGCTATATGATGACCCATGCGGTTTATGCGCCCCTTTTTCTTGGTTTTTGTTTGATAGATAATAACTTTTTGATTTTTTAGAAAATCTTCAAGTAGTTTTTGCGCGGTAATGGCATAATCGCCTGGGTTATAATAATCAAGATCAGGGTAATCAAGCCCAGTAAGATGTATAATGCGCCCATCTTTTAGTTTTACGCTTAAAGGGCTTATTATATCTATGACTTTTGCAATGCCAGTTTTGCGCATGGATTCAAAGTCACCATGAGGCAAAACCAGATTCTTTACCTGCTTTTTATCATTTCCCTGCGGCTTTATTTTGGCTTGCGCGCTATAGCTTAAAAATAAAGTGGTAAAAGAAAATATTATTGTTAAAATCCATTTCATATAAACATCATGGTCTTGCCGAGGTATTATGATCAAGCGTTACTTGCAACTTTTTTCGTTTTTTGTTCTACTTCAAATGCTTGTGGGGTGTTCAACTAATCCTGCAACAGGGGAAAAACAGTTTACCGCCTTTATGTCACCTACGCAGGAGAATCAAATAGGCGCGCAAGAGCATAAAAAAATTCTAAAAGAATATGGTCTTTACAATGATAAAAATCTTAAAAATTATGTGAGTGATGTTGGGCAAAGGGTTGTAAAATATACCGAAAGAGGTGATGTCCGCTATAAGTTTTATTTACTAGATAGTCCTGTGGTAAATGCTTTTGCTTTGCCAGGGGGGTATATATATGTAACGCGCGGAGTTATGGCTTTATCCAATTCCGAAGATGAACTTGCCGCAGTTTTAGGGCATGAAGTAGGGCATATAACGGCGCGTCACTCGGCAGAGCGTTATTCACGCGCGGTTGCTGCAACTTTAGGGACAAGCATTTTATCTGCTGCTATTGATAATGTAGGAGTTAGCCAGGCTCTTGGGTTGGGTAGCGATTTATATCTTAGATCATATTCAAGAGGGCAGGAAAGCCAGGCTGATACTCTTGGAATTCGATATTTAACCAGAGCTGGATATGCACCATCTGGTATGGCAGGATTTTTAAGTAACTTACAGGCTGATAGTGCTTTGCAAGCATCTTTAGATGGTAATAAGTCAAAAAGTGCAAATAGCTTTTTTTCAACACATCCCGGAACGCCAGAGCGTATAAACAAAACAATTATTGAGGCACGTCAATATAAACAGCAAGGAATAATCAATCATGATAGGCATTTGCGCATGATTGATGGTATGGTTTACGGTGATAGTGCAGCGCAAGGATTTATACGCGGGCAGTCATTTTTTCACCCAGATATAGGCTTTAAATTCTCAGTTCCTGATGGTTATAAGTTGATAAATCAGCCATCACAGGTTGTTGCCAATAGTAAAAATGGTGGAGCAATTATATTTGATTTTGCTCCTAATAAAGATGCTCTTGATCCCTTGCAGTTTTTAAATAATGTTTGGTTAAAAGGGGAGCCAGCAACGAACGTTCAACCTATTGTTATTAACGGTATGAGGGCGGCAACAACTTCTGTGCGGGGTAGTGCAAATGGAAGGGCTGTTAATATTCGTCTTATCGCAATTCAGTGGAGTGCAAATCAAATTGCCCGCTTTCAGGTTATTGTTCCCCCAAATTTAACAAGGGATCAGCTAAATGCCCTTAAAATATCTACATATAGCTTTAATCATATGAGCAAAAGTGAAAAGGCATCAATTCGCCCTTATCGTATTAAGGTTATTACTGCCAAACCAGGTGATAATGTGGCTTCATTATCAAGACGCATGGCTCAAAAAGATTATAAGGAGCGTCGCTTTCGGGTTCTTAATGGTCTAAAGCCTAGTGATAAAATTGTTGCAGGGAAAGTTTATAAGATAGTGATTAAGTGATATTATATTTTATATATCAATAGATAAGAATAATCCTGAATTTACGGCTTTAAGCCGTTGATTTATGCGCTTTTCATTTTTATAAAAAACATAAAATAAAGGGCGTATAAGAATCTTGCTACCATACGCCCTTATAATATTTACTAGATATAAAAAATATTTACTTATGCTGCTTGCGCTTTTGTAACAGTATTTGCAGGAGCTTCTTTGATCTTCCCTAAAATGTCTTCTAGCTTTTCGGTTGCCTTAACTTCGGAAATATTATCAACAGCAGCAACCTCCCTAGCCAACCTTTCAAGCGCAGATTGGTATATCTGGCGTTCGCTGTATGATTGTTCTGTCTCTTCTGTGTTGCGTTTAAGATCGCGTAACACCTCTGCAATAGAAACCGGATCACCAGAATTTATTTTAAGCTCATATTCTTGTGCCCTACGGCTCCACATTGTACGGCGTACACGAGAGCGCCCCTTTAATGTTTCAAGAGCATCCCCTAGGCGTTCATTAGAGCTGAGCTTACGAAGACCGGAATCTTGCGCCTTTGCAACGGGAATTTTAAGGCGCATACGATCCTTCTCAAACCCTACAACATAAAGACTTAGCTCAACCCCTGCAATTGTTTGTGTTTCCACACCTTCTATCTGCCCAACCCCATGGGCGGGGTAAACCACGTTATCACCTTTTTTGAAATCATAATTATCGTTACCAGCCATAAAGCACCACCTTTTCTTTGAATAAGAATTAAATACAGAGCCAAAATCAAAAGACAAAAAATGAGCAACCTATGCCTAATTTACGGTCGCCCAGAGTGACTTAATCATCGTTCTTTCCAACCCTGTATGGCGTGCATAATAACAAAAAAAACATAAAATTTCAACTCAATATGGTATGAAAAATAATATTATTTACATAATATTAAAGTTTTTGTGTATTTTTCTAATATTTTTGATTGATTGATCTTTAAATATGTGGATAGA
>JALTAZ010000076.1 GCA_027075555.1 Micavibrio sp. | reverse complement strand
GCAACTTGCATTCATTTTATGACCTTATTTATGCGTTTCTCACGTAGGTTACTGTTACTACAGTTTTGTCACTTACGCCTTGTCCTAAAATAAAGCCAAATCACTACTATATCTAGGATCACAACTTATAAATAGGTTTTTTAAAATTTGTGATTTTATTATTTACTATTCACTTATAATGAAATCTATTTTACGCATAAAAAGGAAAAACCTCAAAAATTAATGGCTTTTAGAGTCCAGAATTTAAGACCATAGAGATAAACCTATAAAGAAGACGACATGGTTTCTTTTACTTTGGATACAAACTCTTGAGCGGTAAGAGCTGGAATATTTTTGTCTTTAACCAGACCTGCCAAATCACCAGTCATATATCCTGCCTCGATAGTTGCTATAGTGGCTTTTTTCAAAGCGATAGCCAGTTTAACACCTTCTTCTTGATTATTTAACTCAGCCTTATGGCGTATAGCTTCGGCATATGCGAATATATATGCTGTTGGATTTGCAACTAGCTTACCATCTTCATGCCAGAATTTATCAAGATCAGGTGCAGTACCATGCGGAGGATCAGCCAGTAAAATACTATCCGCGCTCACAAGAATTGAATCCATCATACCAAGAGAGCTATTTTCCCCTGCAATTTGATCAGATGCAACGTCACCATCATAATTTTGGAAGGCTATAATCATGTTGTTTAGCTTTCCTTGAGGGATTTTTGAAACTACACCATCAATTAGATAAGCATCACCAGCGGGGTCTCTTAACATTAGTTCAATGCCTAAATATTTATAATCATTGGCATAATATTCGTTAAATACTTCTTCGAAAATATCTGAAAAACGCGTGTCATATATAGGCTTTATAGAGCTTTTGGCGCATAACAAGACTGATTTATTCATGGATACCCCTTGCCCAAGGGTTGCATAAGCAAAATCCTTTATAGCTTCATCGCTTTCAGTGGTTAGGAGGGCAACCCCTTTTTCAGCCTGTTTTTCTGCAAGTGTTTGTGTAGTTCCATCTTCACTTTCAAAAATAATTTTTATTGTGCCTTTATTTGGAACATCAAAATTTGGCGCGCCATAAATGCCACCAACAGCTTGGCGGGCTGTTGTTACTCCACTTATTTTAGGTGAGTTTTTGGGAATGTTATTGGGCTCTAAAGGGGTTCTCATAATAACCGCGCCATTAATAGCTCTGCGGATTTTACCGTTTGGTGAACCCCATTGTTTGCTAAGTCCCATATCGATTGTTTGTTTTGGGGTTGGGGTAATTGTGGGGCCTTTTACAGTAGCTTTATGCTCTATTAAATCAGCAACCGCATCATCTAGGGATCTATCATTGGTCTTATCGCGTGTTTTAAGGCTTAAGTCATGAATTTTCCAATCTATATCGAAAGTCTTGGCTATAAGCTCTTCTCTGATTAATTTTGACATTTCAGGCCATACGCCATCACCTGTCATATCAACTATAGAACCTTCAATCTTATAAGCCATAATTCTTATTCCTTATATTGTATAATATATATTGTGTAATATTGCTAACGAGATAGCCATCATGTTGTGCAAATGTCAATAATTTGATAATAAAATAAAATTAACCTCTTAACAAATAAGGTTAAAAGTTTTAGTCTTTATTCCTAGTTAATAACTTTTCTTTGGAATAATCAAAATGGCCGAATTTGCGCTCCCTAAAAACTCAAAAGTTAAAAAAGGTGAGGTAGTTGATGCATCTGGTGGTGCCGAAAATGCCAAGACATTTCGTATTTATCGCTGGTCGCCTGATGATATTGATGATGATGGTAATGTCAAAAATCCACGCATGGACGAGATTACCATTGATTTGGATAAATGCGGTCCTATGGTTTTGGACGCCTTATTATACATCAAGAATAACGTGGATAGTACACTAACGCTGCGTCGTTCTTGCCGAGAGGGAATTTGTGGCTCATGTGCAATGAATATTGACGGGACAAATACCCTTGCATGTACTAAGGATATTAACGATGTTACAGGTGATGTTAACATAACGCCATTACCGCATATGCCAGTGGTTAAAGACCTTGTACCTGATCTTAATCATATCTATGCACAATATACTTCGATTGAGCCCTGGCTCAAATCTGATTCTCCTGCGCCTAATAGGGAACGCCTACAGTCAGAGGAAAGCTCTCTTATTCTTAATGGTGCAGAAGGCAACGGTCCTGCGGCATGTATATTGTGTTTTTGTTGTTCTACAAGCTGTCCATCGTATTGGTGGAATGGTGATCGTTTTATGGGGCCTGCCATATTGCTTCAAGCTTATCGCTGGATTGCTGATAGTCGCGATGATGCAACTGGAGAGCGTCTAGACCAGCTTGAAGATCCGTTTCGCTTATATCGCTGTCACACGATTATGAATTGCACTAATACTTGCCCTAAGGGATTAAATCCTGCTGCTGCTATTGCTGAGATTAAAAAGATGATGGTTGCGCGCAGGTGATAGCCTTTGAACTTGAGTTATATATTTTTAAGGTTAAATGTTATCCCTAAAGACTTTTGCGCGTTTTCTATAAAAGCAGGCTATTGATTTTATATTTATCCGTTAATTAAGATTATATTTATGAGCAAAGTACATATAATAAAATTAATTGTTGGTGTTGAAGATATAGCGCATTTTTATAGGATTCAGCGTCGCGAAGAAATTGAGTTTAAGGGCAGGCTTATTGTTCCATGCTGGACAAGATATAAACCGCGCCATGCTGATGAGATTTTAAGAAGTGGCGGCTCAATTTACCGCGTTATTAATAACCGCATTGTCTGTCGTCATAAGATTTTAGGTTTTGATATGGTAGAAACCAAGGAGAAAGGCACTATGTGTATGATTATGCAAGACCCGCAAATGATTGAAACTGTTCATATGCCAAGGCGGGCTTTCCAAGGTTGGCGTTATTTAAAGCCTTGTGATGTTCCTGCAGATAAGGGTGTTTATACCGGAAAAGATTCCCAAGATAACATCCCTGTTGATTTGGGCGCAGAGCTTAAAGAAGCAGGGCTTTTGTAAATACTAAAATATTATTTGTAAATACTATAAGTCAATATCTAGACCAATATCAAAAGCAGGGGCGGAGTGGGTGAGTGCGCCAACAGAAATATAGTCAACTCCCGTTTGAGCAATGTATTTAACTGTTTGCAAGGTTATGCCACCCGAAGCCTCAGTTATCATTTTACCGTCTACCATATTAACGGCGACCTTAAGCTGCTCTATGTCAAAATTATCCATCATAACAATATCTGCACCGCCATGAGCGAGAACCTGCTCTAATTGTTCTAATGTATCAACCTCAATTTCGATTTTTACCATGTGACCGCTATTGTCTTTCGCATAATTAAGGGCAGTTTCTATTCCGCCGCTGATTGCGATATGGTTATCTTTTATTAAAATTGCATCATCAAGTCCGCTGCGGTGGTTAAACCCTCCACCTGCGCGTACCGCGTATCTTTGTATAGCACGAAGCCCTGCTAAAGTTTTACGAGTATCGCAAATTTTGGCATTCGTTCCTTGAACTGCAAGAACATATTGACGTGTTAATGTTGCAATTCCTGACATATGGGTGAGAAAGTTAAGAGCCACGCGTTCGGCTGTTAATATTGCCTGCGCCGCTCCTTTAACGGTCATAATTACCTGCCCCTTATCGATGATATCACCATCATTCGCCAAAATCTCAAATTCAAAATCAGTATCAATATGCGAAAAAGTGGATAGAGCAGGGATAATACCCGCAAGAACCCCTTTTTCTCTGGCTCTAAAGATTGCTTTGGCTTTTATATTATCAGCAATGATGCAAGAGCTTGTAATATCAAGGCCGTGTCCTAAATCCTCTTTTATAGCGGCGTGAACTAAATCCTCAATTAAAATAGAAGGTATTTGCATGGTGTTTAGCTCAATTCTAGCATTTTATCGACGGCAACTTTCGCGCGTGCAGATATTTCTGGGTCAATTATAATCTCAGGATCTTCATTTTGTAGAGCTTTTAATATTTTAGGCAGTGTTATGCGCTTCATGAATGGACATATCTGGCAGGTGCCGATCATCTCTACATCAGGGTTAGCTGCGGCGATATTATCGCTCATAGAGCATTCAGTCATAAGCATGGCGCGGGCGGGCTGTTTTTCTTTTATATAATTATCCATCTGCGCAGTAGATCCTGAGTAATCCGCCTCTGCCATAACATCAGGCGGGCATTCAGGGTGGGCAAGTACAACAATATCATCATAGGTTTTGCGCGCGTCAATTATATCTTGCGGGGTAAAGCGCTCATGAACGATGCAACTCCCCTCCCATATTATAACTTTCACATCAGTTTGCGCGGCCACATTTTGTGCTAGATACATATCAGGGGTCATAATTACCTTATCATGACCTTGCGCGCCCAAAGCATTGATAATCTTAAGTGCGTTTGAAGATGTGCAACAAATATCAGATTCCGCCTTAACCTCAGCAGATGTGTTAACATAGGTTACAACTGGAATATTAGGGTGCTTTTCTTTAAGTTTTCGCACATCAGAAGCAGTGATGGATTCAGCCAAAGAGCAACCAGCGTTTAGATCAGGCATAAGAACTTTCTTATCAGGGCAAAGTATCTTGGAGGTTTCAGCCATGAAATGTACCCCGCATTGCACTATGATATCTGCATCACTTTGTGCAGCTCTTTGCGCTAGCATAAGCGAATCTCCTACAACATCGCCAACACCAAAGAAAATATCAGGGGTCATATAATTATGCGCCAAGATAACCGCATTTTTCTCTTTTTTAAGGCGGTTAATCTCAAAGATATAGGGTGCAATGCTTTCCCATCTTTCCTTTTCGATTTGCTTTGACAGCTTATCAAATATTGGTGCAGTTGCTTTTGCTACTTCATCGCTATACGCAAGATTTTGCGTGTTCATTTTTTCAACCCTTCACAGGTAGTAGATAAAAAAGCTATATTTCATATTCATAACGCTTAGGTCAAGGCAATGACGGATTTATTTATGCAAAAAACGGTTAAAAAAGATGTTGCGGCGCAAAAAAATGATAATTTAAGCCGTCCATTAGCGGATTTAATGCGTCCTAAAATATTAGGTGAAGTAGTGGGTCAAGAGCATCTTCTAAGTGATAGGGGCGCTTTGAAAAAAATGATTGATGGCGGGAAGTTATCTTCACTTATATTATGGGGGCCTCCTGGTTGTGGAAAGACTACGATAGCACGCATTATTGCCTCTAACAGTGATATGCATTTTGAGCAAATATCTGCAATTTTTTCTGGTGTCGCTGATTTACGAAAAATTTTTGATTCGGCAAAAATTCGCAAAGATAATGGATATACGACATTATTATTTGTTGATGAGATTCATCGATTTAATAAATCTCAACAAGATGCCTTTTTGCCAGTAATGGAAGATGGCACGATAATTTTAATTGGCGCAACAACTGAAAACCCATCTTTTGAGCTTAATCCCGCATTGATAAGCAGGGCACAGATTTTTGTTCTTAAACGAATTGATGAAGATGCACTTGAACAAATATTAAAACGTGCTGAGGCAACAGTGGGAAAAGAACTTCCTATAGATGAACAAGCTAGGGAATTATTGATAACTATGGCTGATGGTGATGGGCGTTATTTGCTGTCTATGATCGAGCAAATATATGCACAAGCTGTAACAGGTGATTACATGGATAGTAAATCACTGCTTGAAATGCTGCAAAAACGCGCCCCTATATACGATAAGGGTGATGATGCACATTATAATTTAATTAGTGCTTTTCATAAATCTTTGCGTGCTTCTGACGCTGATGCTGCGCTTTATTGGCTGGCACGAATGCTAGCGGGAGGGGAAGATCCAGCCTGTATATTGCGGCGTATGACTTGCGTTGCATCAGAGGATATATCAAATGCTGATCCGCAAGCCTTGCCCCTTGTAATTGCCGCTTGGGACGCTTATGAACGTTTAGGTTTTCCTGAAGGAGAGCTTGCCATAGCGCAGGCTTGTACTTATTTGGCGTGTGCGCCTAAATCTAATGCAAGTTATATGGCCTTGGAGTCGGCTAAGTCCTTGGTCAGGCAAACAGGATCTTTAATGCCACCAAAACATGCTATGAATGCTCCGACCAAGATGATGAAGGATCAAGGGTATAAACATGGCTATATTTATGATCATGATACTAAAGAGGGTTTTTCAGCTCAGAGCTATTTCCCTGATGATTTACCACGGCAAAGTTTTTATAAACCCGTTGAGCGAGGCTTTGAGCGTGAAATAAAAAAGCGTCTAGATTATTGGAGCAAGCTTAGGGCAAAGAGGTAGCTAATATCATATTACTAAATGGTGCAAAATGAAAAACAACCCTGATATATGGATAAATTTTTTTCCCTTCCCTAGTATGGTTTCTCACAAATATACTCGCGGGCAAGTTGGCATTCTTGGGGGTGTTGAAATGTCTGGGGCTGCTTGCCTTGCCATAGATTCTGCGGCAAGGATTGGAGCAGGTTTGTCTACTATTATAAGTCCATCTAGCGAAGATATAAAGATGGCAGGCGGTATAATAGATCCGTTGCTAGTTTATAAAATGTATAAGCCATATATTATTGCTCGCAGTGATATAAATATTATAGAATATGCCCACCTTGCAAAAGAAAAGGGACGGGTTTGTGTTATAATTGGCTCTGGTCTTGGCGATAAAAATTATAAAGCGGTGCGTGATTATATTCTTTCATTGCTTGAGCTGGATATATTTCTTGTGATTGATGCTGATGGTATCAATGCTTTTGAAGGTTATCATGATTTGTTATTTTCGAAGTTAAATTCTAAAGTAGTTTTAACCCCACATGAGGGTGAATTTAAAAGGTTATTTCCTTTCTTAATTGATGATTTAAATCAAAATAGAGTAATAGCAGCGCAAAAGTCTTCTAAGATGTCAGGAGCGGTGATTCTTCTAAAAGGGCATGAAACTGTTATTGCCAAAGCTGGTTGTGAAGAAGTTATAAATGATAATGCCAGTCCTTATTTGGCTACGGCAGGTTCTGGTGATGTGCTAGCTGGTATAATTGCTGGACTTATTGCACAAGGAATGGAGCCTTTTTTAGGTGCTTGTGCGGGGGGGTGGATACATGGTAAAGCCTCGCAAAATATAGGGGCGGGATTGGTTGCTGGTGATTTGATTGAAAATATTCCAAATCTTTTAAAAGAAATACTTGGAATTCGTAAAAAAGTAGGGTAAAACCTCGCAGTAAAGTTCGCGTTTATACGCGTTTGTGCACCTGTGCGGGTGTGGCGAAATTGGTAGACGCGCTAGATTTAGGTTCTAGTGTCCTTCGGACGTGGGGGTTCAAGTCCCTCCACCCGCACCATTTAATTGAAAGGCCGGATAATACGGCTTTTTTTTTACCTAGTTTTTTTAGGGATAAGATATAAAGTGATAATTTATAAAGTAACGAAGAAGAGAAGAACAAGACAATGCAAGTAAAACAGCTTAAACAAGATGGTTTAAATCATGAGCTAGAGATTACTGTTAAGGCAGATGATATTGAAAAGCGCGTAGATGCACGTTTAAAGGAAGTTGGAAAAACTATTAAAATACCAGGTTTTAGACCAGGTAAAGTTCCTGCTAAGATCATGAAGCAAAAATATGGTAAAGCAGTTATGGGTGAAGTTCTTGAAAGTGCAGTGAATGAATCTTCTCGTGAGGCAATGAAAGAGCAAGATATAACACCCGCGTTGCAGCCTAAAATAGAGGTTAAGTCGTTTGATGAAGGCAAAGACCTTGTATATACGATGGCTATTGAAGTTTTGCCAAAATTTGAGGTTAAAGATTACAAAGGTTTTAAACTTACAAAGTATGTTGCAAAAGCGGATGAAAAGGCGATTGATGAGGCATTGGAAAGAATTGCTTCTATGCGTAAAACAACGCAGCCAATTGAAGATAAACGCACAACAAAATCTGGTGATACTGTTGTAATTGATTTTGATGGTCGTACTGCAGATGATAATGTTAAGCACTCAGGAATGGCATCAGAAAACCATCATCTAGAACTTGGCGCGGGTCAATTTATTCCTGGGTTTGAGGATCAATTGATTGGTAAAAATGCTGGTGATAAAGTTGAAGTAAAAGTTAAATTTCCAGAGGAATATGGTGCAGCCGAACTTGCCGGGCGTGATGCTATTTTTGATGTTACTATTCATGAAATTCGCGAAGCAAGTGATGTTAAGATTGATGATGAGTTTGCCAAGACTCTTGGAATGGAAGATCTGGCTGCGTTGCGTAAGGCGGTTGAAGAGCAAAGCAATCAGGAATTTAATAATCATAGCCGTATGAGACTTAAAAAAGAATTGCTTGATCAGCTTGATGAAATTCATAATTTTGAAATACCAAAGGGTATGAAGGATATGGAGCTTGAAAATATCATGCGCCAGATAAAGATGGATAATCAGCAACGTGGCGTAGATGAAGAGCCAAGTGATGAAGAAAAAGCAGAACTTGAGGATATTGCAGATCGTCGTGTGCGCCTAGGATTAGTACTTTCTGAAATTGGCAAGGAAAATAATATTCAAGTTGCTGATGCAGAATTGCAAAAGGCAGTAATTGCCGAAGCTCAGAAATATCCAGGGCAGGAAAAAGAGGTTTTTGATTATTTTGCAAAAAATCGTGATGCTTTAGAGTCACTTCGCGCCCCTTTATATGAAGATAAGGTTGTTGATTTTATTCTTGAGCTTGCAGATATTACAGAAAAAGAAGTTTCGATTGAGGAACTTACCTCTGATGAAGAAGATGAGAAAGTAAAAATGCCAAAGAAAGAGGCGAAGTCAAAAAATAAAAAATCAGGTAAAAAATCTGATAATGATAGAAATGATAAAAAGGATGATAAAAAAGCTAAGGAAGATAAACCTAAGGATAAGAAAGATCCTGCTGGAAAAGCTGTCTCTGAAAAAAAAGCATCTTAATAGAATAGAAAATATTTATATAAACGTCTTGAACAAGCCGTGCCTTATGGTACGGTTTGTTTTGACTCGTTTATATAATATATTAAGTGAGTCGTTTAACGAAACAATTTAATCAAAGAAGCTGTATAAAACATGACTGAACGTGATCCTATCGAAACTTATATGAACCACCTTGTACCCACTGTTATTGAACAAACGAATCGTGGTGAGCGTGCCTTTGATATTTACTCTCGTCTTTTGAAAGAGCGTATTATCTTTTTAACGGGTGAGGTTAACGATCATGTTTCAACATTGATTTGTGCGCAGATGTTATTCTTGGAGTCAGAAAATCCCAATAAAGAGATATCTTTCTATATTAACTCTCCAGGAGGCGTGGTTACAGCAGGGTTAGCCATGTATGATACAATGCAATATATTCGCCCTAAAGTTTCAACTGTTTGTATTGGTCAAGCCGCATCGATGGGGTCGTTTTTGCTTATGGCAGGTGAAAAGGGCATGAGATATTCTCTTCCAAATTCACGCATTATGATCCATCAGCCTTCTGGTGGTGCGCGTGGACAGGCCTCTGATATAGAGATTCAGGCGAAAGAAATACTACGTTTGCGTAAGGCATTGAATGAAACTTATGTTAAGCATACAGGGCAGAAATTAAAAATTGTTGAAGAGGCAATGGATCGTGACAACTTCATGAGCGCCGAGGAAGCCAAAGACTGGGGGCTGATTGATCATGTAGTTGAATCCAAACCAAAAATATCTGACAATAATGCTAATAATGACGCTAAGAAAAAATAAACAATTTTATTGTATCATTATTAAATGCTCTGCATGGTCTAAATACGGTGTAGAGCATTTTTATTTTTAGACATAAAAACGATTAAAAGGCTTTAAGAAAAGTTATTTTCATCGCATAATGAAGTTAAGCTATAAAAGAGGATATTCATAATATGTCAAATGATAAAAACGCGTTTTATGCTGTGTTGCCGCTACGTGATATTGTTGTGTTTCCGCACATGATAGTTCCACTTTTTGTTGGTCGTGAAAAGTCAGTGCGGGCGTTGGAGCATGTTATGCATTCTGACAAACAAATTGTACTATTAACACAAAAAACACCTACAGATGATGACCCTTGCGCGCAGGATTTATATTCTGTTGGTACTATTGGCACGATTTTACAGCTATTAAAACTTCCCGATGGAACTGTAAAGGTTCTTGTTGAGGGAGGAGAGCGCGTACGCGTAAGCAACATGTCAGAGGATAATGGTTATATTGAGGCTAAAATAACTAAAATTATTGATACCTCCATTCAAGATGAAGAGTTAGAGGCCTTATCTCGCACTGTAGTTTCTCAATTTGAACAATATGTAAAGTTGAATAAGAAGATACCACCAGAGGTTATTGTTTCGATAAATCAAATTGATGATGTGTCTAAGCTTTCTGATACTGTGGCATCTCATTTGGCTCTTAAGATTGAGCAAAAGCAAGAGCTTTTAGAGCTTGCAACTACAGCAGAGCGTCTTGAAAAAATATATGGGTTTATGGAAGGAGAAATTGGCGTTCTTCAGGTTGAAAAGCGTGTGCGTAGCCGTGTTAAACGCCAAATGGAAAAGACACAACGTGAATATTATCTAAATGAGCAAATGAAGGCCATTCAAAAAGAGCTGGGCGAAGGCGAAGGCGGTCTTGATGAAATGGGGGAACTTGATAGCAAAATTGAAAATACCAAGATGCCAAAGGAGGCAAAAGAGCGTGCTAAAGCAGAGATGAAGAAGCTGCGCCAAATGAGCCCTATGTCTGCGGAGGCTACGGTTATTCGTAATTATCTTGATTGGATTTTAAGCGTGCCATGGAGTAAGCGCTCACGAGTTAAGAAGGATATTAAGGCCGCAAAGTCGGTTTTAGATAAAGACCATTATGGATTGGAAAAAGTCAAAGAACGTATATTAGAATATTTAGCTGTGCAGCAGCGAACTCGTAAAGTTAAAGGGCCTATTTTATGCCTTTCTGGGCCGCCTGGTGTAGGTAAAACTTCTTTAGGCAAGTCCATAGCCAAAGCAACTAACCGCAACTTTGTACGCATGTCGCTAGGTGGAGTGCGCGATGAGAGCGAGATAAGAGGTCACAGGCGCACATATATTGGTGCAATGCCTGGTAAAGTTATCCAAGGCATGAAGAGGGCTAAAACGATCAATCCTTTATTTCTTTTTGATGAGATAGATAAATTAGGATCTGATTGGAGGGGCGATCCCAGCTCTGCGTTGCTTGAAGTTCTTGATCCTGAACAAAATGATAAATTTCAAGATCATTATCTTGAAATTGATTATGACCTTTCTGATGTTATGTTTGTTTGTACTGCAAATAACATTGCCAATATGCCGCGTCCGTTGCTAGATCGTATGGAAATCATTCGTATTTCTGGTTATACAGAAGACGAAAAGGTACAAATTGCCAAAAGACATTTACTAAAAAAGCAAATGAAGGCCGCAGGGCTTAAGAGTAAAGAATTTTCTATAAGTGATTCTGCTATTCGTGAGCTTATTAGATATTATACACGTGAGGCTGGTGTTCGTAATTTAGAGCGGGAGCTCGCTAATTTATGTCGTAAGGCGATAAAGGATATCCTAATGAAGGGGCGTGAGAAAATCTCAATAACTCCAAGAAGTCTTCAAAAATATGCGGGGGTAAAAAAATTCCGTTATGGAGAGATAGAAGATCATGACCGCATAGGTGTTGTTAATGGTTTGGCATATACTGAGGCAGGGGGGGATCTGCTCTCTATAGAAGCTGTTTCCATGCCTGGTAAGGATTGTAAAGTTTCAACAACAGGTAACTTAAAAGATGTAATGAGGGAATCTATCACGGTGGCTGAAATGTTAATAAAATCTCGGGCTATGCAATATGGTTTGGATTATGAGGAGCTTAAGAAAAAGCAGGTTCATGTTCATGTTCCCGAAGGGGCAACGCCTAAAGATGGTCCTTCGGCAGGTGCTGCAATGGTAACGGCGATTATATCTGCGCTTACGGGGATAGAGATTCGCCGTGATATTGCAATGACTGGCGAGGTAAATTTGCGTGGTAATGTGACAGCCATTGGTGGGTTGAAGGAGAAATTGCTGGCAGCTCTTAGGGGGGGAATTAAAAAGGTTTTAATTCCTGCTGATAATGAGAAGGATTTGGCTGATATTCCTAAAAACGTAATAAAGAATCTTGATATTGTACCTGTTCGCACAATTGATGAGGTGCTTTCTCATACGCTTTTGGATATGCCAGAGCCATTAGAATCTATAAAAAGTGATGAATTAGACCAAATTTCTTCAAAAACTGCAGAAAACAAGGGGGAAAGCGTAATTCATCATTGAGTCTTTTGCTAAAAAAGACTAAAAAGGAATCATCGAATTTTTTGGAAACCCGCACTGGCTTTTGCTCTTGCTTGGTTCTGAAAGTTTGGTGTCTGTTTTTTTTAGTTTCTTAAAAACAGTCTAATTATTACTCAAACGAATAGGATATTTATAATGAATAAGAATGACCTAGTATCAAAAGTGGCTGAATCAGCTGATATTTCAAAACAAAAAGCTGCAAGTGCAGTTGACGCGGTTATCGAAGCTATTAAAAGTAGCTTGAAGTCAGGTGATGATGTTCGCTTAGTTGGTTTTGGTACTTTTTCAGTATCTCAACGTGCAGCAACGACTGGTCGTAATCCACGTACTGGTGAGCCAATCGAAATACCAGCCTCTAAACAGCCTAAATTTAAAGCTGGTAAGGACCTTAAAGAGGCAGTGAATAAGTAATTTATTATTAGATTTTATAGTGTTTTGTTTATCGGCCGTGCTTGATTGTATGGCCGGTATCTATTTTGGGTTATGAAAAACATATATAATTATATAATATAGTAACGTGCATTTATTTTATGACTTTGTTACTGTATTCCTTACATAGATTGTTACTACACTTTGTTACATTCGCCTTGTCCTAAAATAAAGCTAAATCAATATAATATTTAAAAAAACATCTTGATTTTTTACTTCTAAGACTTTAGGTATATGCAATCTGAATTGGTGAGGGTGGTTAGCTCAGCTGGGAGAGCATCTCGTTTACACCGAGGAGGTCGGGGGTTCGAGCCCCTCATCACCCACCAATTAGATCGGTATTTTGATGTGCAAAAATCATGATTTGTTCTGATCGTTACGAATTATCTTATAGATAGAATTTTCTGTGTATCTGAATTTCAACATATAAATTAAATAACTGGCGTTAAACCGCAGCACTCCAAGGGCGGTTGCCACC
>JALTAZ010000075.1 GCA_027075555.1 Micavibrio sp. | reverse complement strand
TAATCATGAGAGTTACCTCTTTCATTTTAATGTTGCGTTTGCACCAACATCAAAATCGGTAACTCTCATCCTTGCAATCCTTTTTATTGCAACGACTGTCAGATTAAGTCGAAACTATTACAGGTAATTCAAATTGTGTCATTGCTTCATAATGACAATAGTGACATCTAAAAAATTTGGGGGCTTGCGCCCCCTACTCCATATTCTTTTAAAAATTTTTTAGAATGATATTTTTATTATTCCGGCTTGCACCACGCCAATAATCAAAACACTGATAAGAGCGATTACGGCCAGTCCTGCATAAACTTTATTTGCTTTGCTCAAATCCTTCTTTTCCGCCAAGAGCAATTCTTTTTGTTTAGCTTCTTCTTCTGCCTTCTCTCTTGCTTCTTTCTCTTGGTTGGCGATCTTCTCTTCCAGAGCTTTTATAGATTTTTTCCAATCATCATCATAGTTTTGTGATTTGGTTCTTTGATCCTCTAAGAGCAATGTAACTTTTTGAGCGGTTTCTTGTGATTTTTCTAGTGCCTCTTTGAAATACTCTAAGTCCTCTTCAACCTTGATTTTGATAGTTTTTTCTTTTTCAAGCTCAGCCTCTAATCGGGCTAATTTTATTTTATAATCTACAATCTCATTTTCTTTCACTGAGGTGGTCGTTTTTTTAGTGTAATTCGGTGTATTTACACTCTCATTTTGGTTTGTAGGTTCTTGTAATTCTTTTAAACGCTGAGCAATATCGGGCTTGTTTCCGTACACTCTTATCAGTTCAGAGGCATCTATTACAGCCTTCCCATCCTTATCGAAGTCGTAGGAAAACTTGTTCTTGTCTTTGTGATTGTAGATTGTCTTCTTTGACTTACCGATGACAAAAGCGGCTTGTTCCATTGATAATTTCATGATTGACCTCTTGTGAAAAGCAGTGTATCCGAGTGTATTTTACAACATTCTCAGTGTAAATCAATTACACTAATGAGCATAAATTACACTACACTTACACAGGATTACACTAAACTACACCGAATTACACAGAAAAATAGTGTAAAGCATTGTAAATACACTGAAATACACGGCACTTTCGAGTGTAAATAAAAATAATTATCATTGATATTCAATAGGTAAGAGCTTAACAGCTACACCCAAATACAATTACAATTGAGCAGTGAAGTGTAGTGTGGTAGATTCATGTAAGAATCGGACGAGATTTCTTCGAGTCCAAGTAACCACACATCAAAAAGAGGGAAATCAACTCATTATTTTTGTGAAATAGAAAAACCGCCGTTGGCGCGGCGGTCTTTAAAATACAAAAGAGCGATACTCTTTAAATCTTACACTTTAAATATATCGCTCATTCGAATCGGGTGCAAGTCAAATATGATTCTGCAAAGGAATTTTGCATCCTTATTCACAAGGTTTTGAGCTTTTGGTTTTTAAAGGAAAATGAGCAATTATTTATTGAATATCGCAGAGTTAAAGCAGAGTAGGGGAGGGCGCATTGGTTCTCCCATGCACCGCCAGTCATATGAACAATCCGAAGGGTTCACAGGATTAGAAGAGAATGTGAACCGCTATGATCTTTTGTTGCTTGTAAAACGCATCGGCAAGCAAGCCGGATTTACACCGCGCATGATTTCATTGCTTGATTACTATATGGCCTTTACAAGGGATTGTGACTGGGAGGAGGGGAGTTCTCCTATAGTTTATCAGTCACTATCAAAGACGGCTCTTGATATGGGGGTATCGGAGCGTCAGGTGCAACGCCTTGAACAATCTTTGTTCAAAGTAGGGGCTTTGACCTGGCACGATAGCGGTAATCACCGCCGATATGGTAAACGCGATGAATCAGGGCGCATCATGTATGCTTATGGCGTTGATCTTACGCCTCTGGCTTACCTGAAGCCCAAACTCGAAGAGAAATTACAAGAAAAGAAGCTCATAGACGCGGCTTGGATGGAAACCAAACGCCAAATTTCATACTATAGAGGCCAGATTAAAGCCGTAATGTGTGAAATGGAGCTGCTCACATTGGACGGGCAGGGCGATTACATGCCTCTTATCGCAGAGCTTCAGGCCAAATACGAGCCGATTTCCCTTCAGATCAGAACGCATCTTCCTTTAGAAAAGATTCGCGGCCTTCTGGCAAGCCATAAAGAGCTATACGCACAGGCCGTGGATGTATTGGAAGGCGATAACTCAAGCGAAGTGGATAACTCATCAATAAAACAAGAAGAAACAATTAAAATGTCGCCCAAAAACGACTCTGATGACGCTTACTATAACTCTACAATAAAAAAACAATCTGATAAATCAGATACAAGTAGGGACAAGCCCATAAGCTTTCAAGAAAGCAGTAATGAGCCTTTAGAGCGTCAGAGGCAAACAACAGTACAAGACGAAACTACGAAGATTATCGAGGAAGAGGGGTATTTCTCAGAAGAAGAAAGGCTGATTTTATCTACAGGATTACAGCATATCACCCTTAAACAAGCACTCAATGCGGCCAGTGAACGTTTCAGAAATCACATGCCGATGGAACATCGTCCGATGAATTGGAATGATTTTGTTGAGGCGGCGTACCGCTTGAAGGGTGATTTGTTTATTTCTCAAGTTTCCTGGGCAAATGCGTGTGCAATATTAGGCCGCAATGGTGCAGCAATTTGTTTACTTTTGACCGATCAAGCGCAGCAAAGAGAGATTAAACCTGTACAAAAGCCTGGGGCTTACTTCAATGCGATGATTAACCGTGCAAAAGACGGTGAGCTGCATTTGCACAATTCGATCTTCGGGATTTTGAGGAAAGAGTACGGCGAAATTGAACATGATTACAGTTACTGAAACATATAGCTTGTCACTTTCGACATTAAAGAAATGGGAAGCGAAGGTTTCAGAGCCTGAAGGTGCAGCAAAGGCTTATTTAACAGTGATTGCACAAAGACCTAACGTTGTTAAGAAGGCGCTACAAACTAGCTTTTCTTAAAAATTAGGATCACATTCAGATTTGTTCTCATAGAGAAATCACCGGTTGCTTTTAGCTTTAAATTTTTGTCTTATGGCACATCCACATAATTTAAGTAAGCGGTCTTTTTGATGCCTAATAATGATTGACTGATAAATCTTGACATTTTTTCTTAAAATCCTTACCATCGAGTAAGGAATAGATAAAAGGTAAGTTTTTGAAGATGGAAGTTACACTCACCACAAAAGGGCAAATCACATTACCAAAGACATTGCGGGATTCTTTGCATCTGAAAACAGGAGATAAACTTATTTTTGAAGAGCAAGATAATGGCGCGTACTTGCTCAAAGCTCGGACGACGGACGTTAGTGTCTTGAAGGGATGCGTTGCGTATAAGGGTGAGCCTGCCACGCTAGATGATATGGATGCGGCAATAGTCCAGAACGCAGGGGCATAATTGATGTTTGCTTTGGATACGAACGTTCTTGTGCGCTATATCGTGCAAGATGATAAAACGCAGGCAGGAAAGGCCACAAAAATTATAGAGGGTTTGTCTCCGGATAGCCCTGGTTTTATACCCTGTATTGTGCTGTGTGAAATAAACTGGGTTTTGAAATCAGCTTATAAAATTTCTAAGCAGGAGAGGCTTGGTGTTTTACAAAACCTTTTGCTTGTGCCTGTTTTTGATATTGAACAACTGGATAGTTGCGTCAGCGCTTTGAAATGCTATCAGAGCGGCAAAGCGGATTTTTCTGATTATCTCATTCAGGATATAAGCCGCGTTCATGGCTATGGCACGTTGTTAACCTTTGATAAAGATGCTCAGAAAAGCAAGGGTTTCAAGGGGCTATAGTGTTTAGGTATGATTACCTTAAATCTATAACCATCTTGCAACAGTCTCACTATGCAGGGATTTTCCTGAGCGTGGGGATATGCAGATTTCACGCGAGACTATATGCACCTATATTTATACTATGCCTACATCGGGCTTAAGGAAATTGTTGATATCCAGTATGCGACGTAAGCACCCAAAACGTTATAAGAATGGGCGCAACCCTGCCAAAGAAAAGGCTCGGATTTCTGATATGGTTTATTAAATCCTGGTCACTAAACCTGTTCAAAAGCCCGGTGCTTACTTCAATGCGATGATTAACCGCGCGAAAGACGGTGAGCTGCATTTACACAACTCGATCTTCGGGATTTTGAAGAAAGAGTACGGCGAAATGGAGGCTGCATAACTTGACAAAAGCAGCTCTTTGTTATAACATTTGTAATAACTTGATTTTGAGAAGGTTAAAGCTATGGAATTAAAAGTTATTAAGATTGGAAATTCTCTGGGTGTTGTATTACCAAAGGAGCTGCTTGCCAATTTAAAATTGGATAAGGGTGACACCCTTTGGGTCAGTGAGGCAAAATCAGGTTATCGCATTACACCGTATGATCCTGAATTTGGAGAGCAAATGGACGCAGCACGCGCTATCATGAAAAAACGTCGTAATGTGTTACATGAGCTTGCTAAATGACAACATCTTATAAATGGATATTAGAAAGTGCTGTTCATGCAATTCATGATGAACAGCTTGCAGAGCATGGTGGATTGCAAGGAACAAGAGATTTGACGCTTTTGCAATCTGCTTTAGCGCGTCCTCAAAATTTATCTAATTATGGCGAACCTGATATCGCAGAACTTGCTGCATCTTATGGATATGGCATTTCCAGAAACCATCCTTTTAATGACGGAAATAAGCGCACAGCCTTTGTTGTTGTTGAATTGTTTCTCATGCTCAATGGTTACGAACTTGTTGCTGATGATGGTGCTTGTGTTTTGACTATGCTTGATGTTGCTAGTGGTGACATCACTGAGGAAGCGTTTGCATCTTGGATCAGAGATAACATCAAATCACTATAATTATCTTTCTTAGTTGCATTTTCTTTGATTGCTTTGTTTTATAAAGCAAGAGGTTAGTGATCTTTACAAGGTGAGCAGATGTCCGATAATAATTATACGTGCGATAAATGCATAGAAGGGCAGCTTGAAGCTCTGGATGGTGAACGTGAAGCTATACAATAGTAGCATAACTTGACAAAAAGTTACATTTGTAATACATTTGTGGTGTAGGGAGATTCTATTATGACGACAGAACCGACAAGTTTAAGATTAGATTCTGATGCTAAAAAGCGAGCTTATGCGATTTTTGAGCAAGTAGGGCTGAAACCAACACAGGCGATTAATTTGTTTTTGAAGCAAGTTGCACTTCGTGGAGGTATTCCATTTGATATTAAAGTTCCAAATGCTGACACTTTAGCAGCTATGGAAGAATTAGATAGCGGGAAGGGCAAGCGTTTTAAATCTAAAGATGAGCTTTTTGAGGATTTAGACATATAAGATGTATGAGATTATACGCTCTACGAAATTTAAACGTGATGTAAAACGTGCTCAAAAACAGCAAAAAAATATGAACAAGCTTAGGAATGTCCTCAGTCTTTTGATTGAAGGACAGGATCTTCCTGCCAAAAATAAAGATCACTTCTTATCCGGAAATTGGTCTGGTTATAAGGAATGTCATATTGAGCCAGACTGGCTTTTGATTTACCGAATAGATGATAATGAAGGAGTTTTAGAGCTTTTTCGATTAGGATCACATTCAGATTTGTTCTCATAGAGAAATCACTGGTTGCTTTTAGTTTTAAATTTTTGTCTTATGGCTCATCCACATAATTTAAGGAAGAGGGTTTTTTGATGCCTGATAATGATTTGAATGAAGACAAATATATAGAAGGGCAGCTTGAAGCTCTGTATGGTGAACGTGAGGCCATTCAAGAGCAATATGACGCGGGCAACTTATCCGAAAAAGAATACAAAACGCTTCTTTCTAAGAATGAGTATTTGGTCGCGCAGATAAAAGAACGCAATAAAGAGCAAAATGACCGAAAACATGAAAAGGTACATGAACGAGGGCGCGATCATTTCAATGATTAATATTGGTAAGGGTGATAAATGGGGCAAGTCAAGGCAGCCGCGCAGCGTAAGACAGGCATAAAAGCACGCGGGTATTATCTAGTTTGTGGTTTGATTGTTGCCCTTTATGCCTATTTATATTCATTAGATCAAATATTTCTGATCTGGGATAATTTTAAGAATGTCATAGAGAGTAAAGATTTTGCTTTTTCTTTAGAAGGGCGGATCATTATTCAACAAATGGCACTGTTGTTAGCAGCAATATGCACATCATGGTATGTTTTGACAGGAAATCGTTTTAGCTATTTTACAGTGAATAAGCATTTACCAAAGTTAGACGGCTTTGCTATCTTCTTTATGGTTATTTACTTTGTGGGTTATCTCGATCTTGCATCTATCAATGATTATATGCGTAAAGAAGAAATACCGCTACCGTTGGTTATATTGTTTCCGTTGATGGTTTTAGGAGCTATTGGAAGCATAGTAGAAAAAATTCATGGATGGTTAGGCTTACCTTTTCCTGATGCAGAAAAATACATATATCCCTTGATATTGCCAGCAATGTTTATTGCCTCATATTTCTTTGATTTAGGTGGACACTCTACTACTTTTTTAATTGTTACGGTTATAGGCATTCCGTTTGCCATATTTTATGTTCCGGTATTTGTAATGGTTGCCAAGGAATATATAAAAGAGCATCCTGAATATCGTAAGATGTTTATCTTCGGAAGAGGGGGCGCGGCCAGATGGGGCGGGCTTTATTCTTACCTCAAATATGACTTCAATGATTTTATGCGTAAAAATGAGAGCAAGGATGCGCCGATCTATTGCGGCTGGACTCTCTGGTATGATGATGTAAAACTGGGTGGTCGTCATATTGGTCTTGATAGCGATTCCATGATGCTTACTGTGGCCGCAATGGGCGGGGGTAAATCGCTTTATGCGGCGTGGAATACACTCTTGTTATGGCCGGGCGGGGCATTTGTGCTTGATCCCAAAGGCGAACATGCACAAAGAACAATAGACGTGCGATCCGAAATTGCATCTTCACATGTCATTGATCCGTGGGGTGAAGTGCCGCATTTGTATGAAGGGGGGACAGGGGCGACTTTTAATCCGCTAGAAGAAATCAACATAAACAGCCCCAATGCCAAAGACGATATATTCCAGATCGTTGAAAGCTGTATTTTGCAGGAAGCCGATGAAAACGCCAATGCCAAACATTTTAGGGAGAACGCCCAGAAGATCATGACGGGTGTGATTGCCCATGTCTTGAGCGAATACCCTGAAAAAGACCATAACCTGCCGACAATTTACGACATAATTTTAACGGGTGACGCGGACGGCATTGCCAGCGATCCAAAAGCCTTTGATTTGCTCGTTGATCGTATGGCGGTCAATGATGCAATGGGACGTGCTCCGATGGATGCGGCGAAAGTCTTGAAGGAGGCAGGGGAGAACGAGCGGGGCGGCTTTGTGACCACATTGGCCACAGGTCTTAGTTGGGTGAATACCCCTGTACTCCGACCGATCCTGATGAAATCATCGTTTAAGCTAGGAGATATTAAGGGAACACGCGAAACCGTGTATTTGGTAATCCCGTTTGAACACATGAAAAACCATAGCCGCTTTTTACGAACAGTCGTATCTCTTGGTTTAATGTCGTGCCGTGCTCATGCAGAGCATCATTTTAAAACGCTCTATATGCTCGATGAGTTTCCGCAGCTCGGAACCTTCAGACCGATCAAAGAGGGGCTTGTAACCCTTAGAAGCCGCGATGTTAAAATATGGATGCACCTGCAAAATTTAGGACAGCTCAAGGAGCGATACGGGAATTGGCAGGACTTTATGAGTTCATGCGATAAACAGTTTTTTGCGGTGAATGACTTTGGTACAGCCGAAGAGATTTCTGATATGCTTGGGGAGTATGTCGAGCGTTGGTTAGAGGGTAAAGAAGGATCGACCTCTTACATTGATAAGAATAGGTCGCTCAGATCACCGTCTGAGGTGATGGAAGAGTTGAAGAAAGGCTCAAGGCTCCAATATGTGCTTCCGGCTGATGGATTGCCGATGCGCTTGAAGCTTGTGAGCTTTAAAAAGAATTTCAAGAAATACGGAACAGTGAAGGGGAATAAGTTTGGGTAAAAAGATAACAACAGACATGATTCAAGCCGCCTATTTGTACTCAAAACGTGTGTTTGATGGGAAAATATCAAAGAAAGATGCTTTGGACATTTTGGAAGATGATTATGATATGACGCGCGGTTCTGCTTCAGATTGTATCGTGAATTATAGAAAAATGAGAGAGGGAGATGTTTATACCCGAACAAATAATAAGGAAACTACAGACTATTATTTGAAAGGCATCTATGGAGATTTTGGTGCTGAAGGTTTGTCAAAGGCTATCCAAGCTGTTAGCTCTCATATTGAGTATTATGAAAGTTTGGATCATGGAAAACTTAAAGCAATACGAAAAGTTTTGGAAAAATATGAGGAATTGCTTGGAGAAGAGCGTGTAAATGAAGTCATTTTTCCTGATGAAGTTATAAATGAAGCAGAAATTTTTGAGGGTGCGAAAAAGTCCGTAACTGTAAATATTTATGAGCGTGATCCCAAAGCAAGAAAGCTGTGTATTGAGGCGTATGGTCTAAATTGTAGTGTTTGTCAGTTCGATTTTGAAAAAATATACGGGTATATTGGTAAGGGTTTTGTCCATGTTCATCATCTGAATCCAATTCATAAAATAGGCAAAGAATATAAACTTGACCCTGTAAAAGATTTACGGCCTGTTTGCCCAAATTGTCATGCGATGCTTCATAAAAGAAACCCTCCATATTCGATTGAAGAGCTTCAGGAAATCATAGCTAATCACAACTCAGCTTCCCGTAGCGCAAAATAGCGTGACCTGCTTTCACCATGTCACAAGATAAGTTTTAAGAATGCGCAGCAATATTATCGGCAATGCTTTTCTTTTTCGGATCTGTCATGTAATCTCGCTCTGTGTAAAACAGATCATATTGTGTTTGTAGATTCATCCAGAATCTTGAACCATTTCCCAAAAGCTTACCGATACGATAGGCCAGATCGGGCGTGACGGGGTTTTCACCTTTGGCAACACGGTATAGGTGTTGTTTGCTGATAGAAATAATTTCAGCAGTTTTGGGAATGCTGAGTTCAAGAGCATCAAGGTTTGCTTTTATCATTTTGCCCGGATGTAGCGGGGGTAATTTTCTGACCATGATTATCTCCTTATCAATGGTAATCTTCTAAATCTATTTTTTGAGCAAGACCATTGTCCCACTCGAATGTTATGCGATAATTACCACTTATTTTCATGGAATACCGCGTGGGCTTGTGACCTTGTAGGGTATGAAATCGAAAGGCGGGCATATTTAGCTCTTCTAAATTTTCCGCTACATCAAGGGCATCTAAAACCATTGTGATGCGATCGACTTGATCCTGACGAACCCCTTGCACTTTTCCTTCTGTATATAATTTTTTGAGGCCTTTGTGCTTGAAGCTATCAATCATTTCATCGTCCCTTACACTTCTAATAGTAACATATTATGTGACTGCGTCAAGAAAAAAGTAATATATTGTGTTACTTTTCTCCATCAATCTCTCTGCGTTCCTTACGCTGCGTCTGTTTACGGGTTGTTTGTTCATCTTTGGGAAGGGGATCAAGATCGAATAAGCTTCGTTCTCTATCACCAATCACATATTCATCAATCAGAGCCGCGAGCTTTTTGGCAAAGTCGGAACCCGGATTTTTTCGCATGTGGTATCCGGCCAGTGCCCCCATGATAACTTTACGGCGTGTGTCGCGTTTGCGCTCGGCCAGTTTTTCACGGGCAGTGAGATCGGCAAGCTGAGCATCAATCTGATCAATCTTCATCTTGTAAGCCGCAATGATAGCCTCACGTTTTTCTGCGAGTGTTTTTTCTTTGTTGTTCATGTCAGAATCCTGCCCCCATGTAAAAATCGTAAAGCATCAACATAATTGCAAATATAGCAGTAAAAAGGGTATAGTTACCAGAAGAACCATCCGTTCATGAAAAATGAATGGCGCACTTATACAAACTCATATTTCATGATAATATCATTCATGAGTTTGTGCGCGGTTCTAATTTCTGCGAAGGCCGAACGGCTTAGCTTATGTGCTAACGCACAAAGAGAGGGTAGCGTCCCTCTCTTAAACTCTTACTGGAACATGGTCGTACAATCCTCTTCCATGTTCAAAAGCCACAATCGTGGCAGGGGCTTCCGTTGTCTGTGCCCCATTGCTCGATCCGAGCAAATAAGAAGTTTCGCCTTCTTAAACTGACGACAAACAAGGGTGTTTGAACCCATGCCAATTGGCATATGGAGTAATCATGAGAACGAACGAGTTACATGCCAGCGCAAAACAGATAGGACGCTCTTCAGGGCGTTCTTCTGTTGCTGCTGCTGCATATCGCTCTGGTGAATTACTGCACGATGAACGCACAGGCCTCACACATGATTACACCAATAAGGGCGGCGTAGAATATTCCAGAATATATCTACCAGATAATGCCTCTGAAAATTTAAGCGACAGAGGCACTCTGTGGAACGCCGTAGAACAAAAAGAGAGCCGTAAGAACTCAACAACCGCGCATGAATTAGAAATTGCATTCCCGCATGAGTTTAACGCCATGCAACGCCGCGAAGCAGGGGACGCGATATCCCGTGAGCTTATGAACCGTTACAACTGCGCAGTGGATATTGCTTATCATCAACCCAACCGCGAGGGTGATGAGCGTAATTATCATGCCCATATCTTATTTACGACCAGAGGCTTTGATGAGGGATCGTCAGACGGATGGTCTAAAAATAAGTATCGTGATTTAGCTTCTGATAAAATCACGATAGAAGGGGAGAACACCACCAGAGGAAAGGAAGAGGTCAAATCTTTGCGCGCTTTCACTGCCACAGAAATGAACCGCATTTCTGATAGAGATAATCTAAACGTCAAAACCGAGCATTTAAGCTTTGAGGCGCGTGGTATAGACAAAGAACCCACTAAGAAAATGGGCTTTGCCGCAACTCAAGCAGAGCGCAGAGGTGTTAAGACAGATAGGGGTGATATTAACCGCGCCATTAAGGCCAGTAATGATAATATGGGCAGCAATACTGCCCAGCTCAACGACCAGAAGAAGGTTTTATTGCTTGAACAGCAACGCGCTCTTTTAGCTTTGGAGCAAGATCGCGGTGACGAGGAAGGCGAGGGCAGTGGTACATGGCAAAGCACTATAGCCACCTTTAAAAAAGAGGAGAGTTTTCCATTTCATCAAAAGAGGGTAGAGCAGGTAGAAGCTGAATTACAGCAAGCCAAAGACAGGCTTGATAATATGAGCTTTATCGAGCGCATTACAGGCGAGAAGTACAAATATACTGCTGCTATTACAGATAAAGAGGAAGAGCTAAAAACCGCAAAGTTAGAGCTTGAATCACTTCAGAGTAAAGAGACGCTTGAGCAAAACAAGGCTCAAGAGCTGAATTCTCAGGTCAATGAAATCTTCAAGGAGCGAGAAGTGACGGGGGAACGTTCGCGCAGGTACAAACAGGAGCAGGGCGAGCTTGAAGAACTTCAAGCCAGCTTTGAAAACCGTAATAACATTGATCGAATTATTGGCGCGATTACTGGCAAGACCAGAGAAGAGAAAGCTAGAATTGAGGAGCTACAGGGTAATATAAAATCCTATGAAGCTGATAAACGCTTGGAAGAAATCAAGCAAAAGCAAGAAGAGCAGGAAAGACAAGAAACCTTAGCGCGTCAGCGGGATCAGAACCGCTCTAACGATAATGAAATCAAGAAAGAGCAAACCCAAGAAAAATCCAAGGAACTTACGCAAGAACAGATCAAAGAGGCTAAAAAGCAGCAATATTTGGATGATATGGCAGCAGAGCGTGAGGCTAAGGATAGGCAAAAAGCTCAAGAAAAGGGTTATGATTATGTTCATTACGCAGAGCGAGCAGAAAATGATATGTCTTTATCTAGCGATGAGCGTAAACAGGCTTATATAGATAGGATGGATAAGCAACGTGAGCAGGAGGCAGCTCATAAAGAGAAGATACGTGAAGCTGAAAGGCTAGAGTATGAATCTCTCCCTGAGAATGACCCATCTTTATCTGCTGAAGAGAGAAAGCAAGCTTATTTAGATCGTTGTGGAGCGGAGCGAGAAATCATACGCGAAAACCCAGAGCGCGATAAGGGAGGAGGGATTGAGAGGGGGTGATTTACATTTCGCTACGCTAAGTACTCGAAGCTAAAAATCTGTAAATGAATACTTCCTCCAGACAATAAAAAAGGGCGGTATTCCCGCCCTTGGTCAAATGAGACAAATTTTTACTTCGTGATTACTCTGATTTATTTTCCGTAATGTGAGTTATCACTCAAAATATGGATTACCATCGACCCAATAAATATCATACCTTTTTTGAAGCCTTTCAAGAAATGGCTCCATATTAGAAGCCAAATTTACAGCCTGAAGAGAATCAGCCCCATACACAGTAGGATATTTTTCATCTAAGCCAACTATTTCAACATTACATCCCACAAAACCTTTTTCTATAGGAGGTTTAGCCATATTTTCGTCAACCACGAAAGGCTTACTGATACGAATAGAAAAATCTTTTCGCTCAGAACCACCCTTTTTAGAATACAAAAGTTTTCTCTCAGCTATACACATTTTTATAACTCCTAATATTAATCATTCCATGCAAGCATCATACGTATCTTGGGCTGCTTGAAAGCAAGCAAATTTCTTTCTACCTTTCAAAGATGCACAAGTAGCTAGTACACTATCCTTCAATTCTTGGCAAATTTCTTCTCTGCTTTCTTCGGACTCTTCGCCCTCAGTAGCAGTATTCCCAAAAATCGTACCGAGTACGGCTTGCCCCGCTTTTCTGCAAACCTCACCAATCACATCACCTAGCCCTACACCAGGGTATAATGGGCCAACCCGACCGCCAGCCCCGCCGCCGCCTATCGTTCCACATCCTATATTTTCACCATTCCAGTCTCCCATATCACAATTATCTATCATTAACCCCTCTGGATCGGTGTACATCACGGGATTAGCTAGAGCATAGCCGTAGGTGTTAAGTCCACCAGCCAGCCCAATGGGATCACTGGTAATGTAGCGCCCTGTAGCTGGGTCGTAATAACGGTTCCAGTTATAGTGCAAAGAGCTTTCACTATCCCAGTATTGCCCCGCGAAGCGTAGGTTTACCGTAGCGCTACCTGTAGGCGCTCCATTACCAAACGCATCACTTGCCCAGTTCCAGACCTGTACGCCGCTGGTATTAGTAGCATAACGCGGCGTTCCTAGATGGTCGGTATGTAGATAGCTTAGAGTTTCCCCGCTATCTATTT
>JALTAZ010000074.1 GCA_027075555.1 Micavibrio sp. | reverse complement strand
CTTGCGCTTTAAAAAACGCAACTCGTGAACGGAGCCTCAAAAAGCACATTCGCCCTGTAACCTATCTACCCTGTTAGCATTCTACTCACAGATCGACCATAAGCCGACAATCAATTCATACCGTCTCTTTTATATTAGTGGGTTAGTTGTTGTGTATTCTAGATAAACAGGCACGACTGCTGCCTTAATTGTTGATGCGCCTTCAATTGTTTCGCTTAAGAATTCAGGCGAGCCGATATGCAGATAATTAACCGCACCATCGAGTGTGAGGTGAAGTGCCAGCGTTTCTCCAATGGCCTGCAGTAAACTATCCAGCGCTTGATCTCGCATCTGTTGTTCTCCTTCTTGCACCAGCGCTTCAATTTCTGCACGGTGGTGATAATGGTAGCGCGTCGGAGAAAGCGTAACCTCTGGTTCGCCAACATCCCCATCACGCACAATGATCAAACCATCATCTGGCACTTTGGTCGGCAATGGTGCATTCCGCAGAATTTCTGCATCTGGCACATTGCCTTTCAGGCATAAAAAAAACCCGCTAAGGCCTGTTCTCTTGTTGTTGTCATGTTTGTTTTATCCTTCGAGTTTTTCTTTCAAAACATCATATAGCTGTTTATGTTTTTCAGGATTATTGGTTTTCAGTTTTTGTAAATTTTGAAGTTTCCATTGCACAGCAGGGAAGCGCTCAAAATTATAGATGCTCCAATCTGGCGTTACATTTTTCACGCTAAGCAAAAACTCTTTGTCTTGATCCGTAAGATTTGCATGTATCACATTGACCAGCTTTTCTCTGGTCGCTTCAAATTCTTCATATGAGAATTCATCTTCACTCATACCGATAAACTGGTTTTCCATGGCTTTACGGTGATTTTGAAAATTCGGCATGATCACTTCATTTATAGGCCTGTCACTGGCCAACAAACAGAATATAAATCCACGGCGCACTTCATCTGAAAACCCTTCATTTCCCAGCAGGTGCTTAACATCAAACAAATCCCTTGGATGCTGGCGATCCAGCGCCGCGCATATTTTACCGCCATATAATTGCCCAACGGGTACGATTGGCATTTCAACAAAGGCTTCAAATTCATCGTGGGCTTTATCACATAAAGCCATTTGCACAGGCTCTGTTACTGTTCCACGCCCAACCAAATTTACTTCTAGCTTAATATCTGTTCTTTGTTGTTTTATAAGTAACTTTCCAATATCTTCCTTATGCTGCACACGAATATTTGGCAGTGCCTGCTCAATTCGGCTTTTAATACGAACAAGTGCCGCGCTGATATTCTGCAATGTGGTTGGGCGACCCTCTATTGGCAAATATGTCAGATCAATATCCACAGAAAATCGTGGCATATCACGCACAAAAAGATTGATTGCTGTACCGCCGTGTAAAGCAAAACAGGACTCCTCTGCAACTAGTGGCAAGACCTTAACTAAAAGAGAAACTTGTTCTTTGTAATGCTCAAACATAATCTACAAGCTCCTTTGGAAGACTTATTTTATATTTAGAGTTATAAACTCCATTTTTTACGATCACACGATCACCTTTGCCCAAATCTATTTCATCTAGATTTAAATACTTTAATACAGGTAACCCAGCCTTATCAGCCATATATAGAAACAATCTCTTTACGCGTATAGAAGAACATTCAGATAGTAACTCTTGAATAACCTTTGGTCTTAATGTCGTAAGCCCTTCCATTATTTGATAGCACTCCAGCAAATCAAACTTTTTAGGGCTTAAATATAAACATTCTAATATAGCCCGCTCCGAAGAAGATGTTTTTATATTCATTCCTTTAAACTCACATATCTTTATAGAAAGCCCTTCTGGCAAAAATGATGTTTTTACAAACTCTATTGGGTTACCCCAATCATAATCCAAAAACCATTTCGGCAATTTTTGATCAAGCGCAGAAAACAGGAATACTCTTTCTTTCCCAAGCCGGACATAGTGGGCAGAGCCTTTTACCGATAACGCCGTTGCGCCCCCCAAGTGAACACTCAGAAGAAGCTGTTGTTGAAGGCTTGCCAGACCACCATACCAATTTATTTTATCATTTGTTTTTTTATAAGCCCCACGTCCAAGAGATTCTATCCATCCACTTTTTAAATAACGTTGCACCAACTGTCCTGATATAGATAATTCCTTAAACCATGGAGAAGTTGCAACAAGACCAGATGGCCAATGCTCTAATAAGTTCTTTAATTTTTTGTCTGTTGTTATACTCATAGTATATTTATAGCGTCATTTTTAATGTATTTCAAGATAATAACAATATTTCCATTAGAAATACGCCCACAGATAAACTAATAGTTTATCTACAGTGCATTTTTTATATCCTGAACTAAGTTTGGATTTGTATTATTCGGATCAAGCTAATGCGCGGCAAGTTCTGCCAGTTTTTGGGCTATATCGTCTAACAGAACCGTTTCATTAAATATGTTTTCAACGTCATTACTTGTAACGTCATAGGCGGGGTTTGTGCTCATTGTACTGTCTTTCTTTTGTTATTTATCTCGTTCGTAATAGAAATAGGAATAGTAAATAGTAAGTCTAAATAGTATTTGCGCAAAAAAACTGTGCATAAATGCAACCAGAATGCTTACCAAAAATACGAACAGGGTCGTATCAAAATATTGAACAAAAAAACCCTTAAACGTATACATGTAGAAAATTGACGTGATAGCACTTGGTTTAGCTACAAAAATCAAAGCGGTAATTATCAGGAGTGGGAAGCTAATTCTTTGAGAACTTGGGACATTGCCATATGTTTCTATGTTTTCTCTTAGAATATTGTATTTAGAAAACTGTACATTTTTTTTGAATAATAGAAAATAATATGGGAAACACAGCAACATTGCGATACCATAGTAATTAACGTAATAAAGGTAAAGCCCCAAGAACGTTTCATCAACTACAGGCTGGGGTAAGGATGGAAAGAACCCAAAATAGCGGTACAGGACACAAACAGAAAACAAAATAACTGCATAGAAAAATGACAAGTATCGCATATCGTGACCGAGGCGATAAATAATGTAATAATCTGGATCCCTAATATCTGACCAACCTTCAACATTGAGGTATTGAAATAATAGTTTGCTTTTCTTTCGCCCCTCAACTGGCGGCAGATCAAAAATACCCATACACATGCATATTTCTTGAAAACATAAATACTATATTTCTTAGGTTTTTAAGTAGCACAATCCTTTCATGCATACAATCGTAAAGATGTATTTTTTAATCCTCTACAACCTTCATGACATCATTCCAGACACGTGGATTTGAATAGACTAAAGAGCCGATTCCATGACCTTTTCCTTTTAGATATTCAACCAATATAGGTAGGTATTGCAGCCAGCTTCTCTCGAAATTCTGGGTCATTAAACATGCTTTCAGCGATTCTGTCAGACAATCCAGGATCTTCGCCATTTGGATCAATT
>JALTAZ010000073.1 GCA_027075555.1 Micavibrio sp. | reverse complement strand
CACCAGAAGATCAGCAAAGATTTACTGAGTTTCTTGGGCAAGTATTACCGAATATAAATCAATCTACTTCTGGTAATGGCCCGTTAAGTGAACTGGAAGACCTACTCCAAAATATTAGGGTTGATGAACTTGTTAGCGAACTTGAATGTCGTTCTCCTTGTGCAATTCCTACAGGTCTTTTGGGAAATGAGGTTTTAAATGACCCTGCTTATTACCTAGATACATGGGCTATGCCGCCATGGTTAACGCCGTATGATATAGGACCAAGTCAGGCAGCGGCTGGGTTATCTCAGTTTGATGCGCGTTCATGGATTTCACAAATGCCTAATGGGGCAGGGTACAGCACCACAACAGGTTTCCCTCACCCTTATAGCGGTCTTTACGGCCCATTAGTTTCAGACAGTTATTCTAATACAGACATCACATTCGATCCTTTAGGACGTTCAGGATTGCCTACCGAAGGAGCGCCGGTGGTGGCATCACTATTTGATGGTCTTCGTGGAAGTCCAATTGCCGAGGCTGTAGCTAATGGAGCTAATCTTAGCTATGCCCAGACAGCGGCTCTTGTGCAAGCTGGTATATTGCCGCTTCATTTCTTGATTACTTGGGGGGCAAACTCTAGTGACCTTGATCTTCACTTAACAGGACCACTTGGTAATAGCCGTTTTCATATATATTATGCAGCAAGAGGAAGCTTGACGCAGCAACCAAATGCACGGTTGATTGATGATTGTGTTTCGGCTAGTTGCGGGGAGGTTATTCGAGTTGAGGGGCTAAACTCCGGAGGTGTGTATCGTGCATCTGTATATAATTATGGCGATCAAAGCTTTTCTAGCACAAACTTGTCAACATCTTCTAATGTTCGGTTGCAAGTAGTACGGGGTGGAACAGTAAGAGCTATTTCCGGAGCCACTGATAATGGTAGCACAGTTATAGGAGGTGAAGTTTTATTCAGTGGCTCTCCAACAGCTGGGCAAGTTGGTAATACGTGGAGGGCAGTTGAGGTTAATCCTAATACAGGGGATGTGACATTTGTTAATGAGATTACAAATTCTATAAATTCTGCTAGTGTTCGATAAAGAATAATTTTAGGTTAAAAATAAAAGGTTTTTTCATGAAATTACAAAAAAATTCAAAAATAATAGAGTATTATGCTTTTGCATTTTTTATTTTTCTTACTTTATTTTTTTCCGGGAATGTAAGTGCACAAGACCAACAGTCAACCATCGAACAGCGTGTTGAGAGTTTATCACAACAATTGCCAAGCGTATTTATTCGTCCTGATGAGAAAGCCCTTACCGGAAGGGAAGATCTTATTTTGCTTATTAAACGTAAATTATTTGAAGGATATCTCTCCCCCTCATATCAATTTACAAATAATGTTTTCCTTTCAAATAATAGCCGTAACAATGATAGTATTTTTACACTTAACGGGGGGGTACGATTTTCAACTCTTGTTGCAAATAAGGTAAATTTATTTGCCGATCTTTCGGTTATGCTAGCGCGTTATAATGATCAAAATCAACTTGATTATAATGCTATTCAGGGGGTATTAGGTGTTAGTTATGCATATGGTTCATGGTCAACAAGTCTAAGTTATTCCCCTTCTTTTGTTTATAATAGAGATTTAGATAATCGTCTGGTAAACTTGCACCGGATTTCAGCAACAGTGTCGCGTGGTTTTACAATAAAAGAAAATGTTATTGTTTCCCCATATATCGTTGGGCAAGTTACACCATCAGATCCAAATGATTTTGGTTTTTATCAGGCTGATATTGGTATGCAGGCTATTATCGGTTTGCGCCCTGATTTAAGGTTTTCTGTTGGTCCACGTTTTTATACAAAACGCTATTTTGATTTCTTTGAAGATCAGACTGGTAAAGAAAGAAGAGATAGTGGAGCAGGCTTTTCTGCACAATTAAACTGGACACCGCTTGAAAAAATTAGTTTAAGTGCAAACATGTCTTTTACCAGTAATAATTCAACTTTAACCAATAATACCTATGATGCCTTCACTATTAGCCCGGTCGTACGTTTGTCCGTTCAATTTTGATTCGTATTATGAAAGTGTTGCCATTATATTTTTAACCTTCAATAAAAACTTGTTGTAGCTTCTAAATAATATCTGTCATACGTATTTCTTCTGGTAGTTCCATATCATAAAGCGGTTTATATTGGTTATAAAAATTTGCTGGTAATCTAAAGTCCCACCATTCTTCGTGCAGTAAAAGAATATCTGTTTCAAGAATTTTCGAAGATTTTATCATGCTTTTATCAAGAATGGCTCTATTTTCTTGAATTTGTTGAGTATGGCAATATTGGCGGTGTGATTTTTGGCTCATAGAGTCAAAGGGAGATCCCATGTCAACTATATCTCCGTTAATTGTTTCTAATCCTATATCAATTGCCATGCCTCTTGGGTGTCCACCTGATCCCGCAGGAGAAAGCATACGCGGAGGTTCTAACCACAAGGGGTTATCAATAACTCTTTGCGTTTGTACCATTTTTTCTTGTGCTTCTACTGTGCGTAATCCATCATAAAGGACAAAATATAAACCATGATTTTTATAACAATATTTGGCAGCTTTGAAAATTATATTAGCCAGATCTTTATAGAGCCATAATTTAGCATTTTTGCGGTAAATGCGTTCTCCAAATAATAAATTATTGTCTTTGGCATAGGCCAAATCAATTTTATAATTATATTTGCTTGCATATTCATTCATGCAAATTAGATCGTGAATATCTATGGTTTTTATTAAATTCATAATCTTTACGTGGATTTTGAGTATATTTACTATAGTTGAGTATAGACGAGAAATAGTAATTACTTTAGAGTTTTATAACCTAAATATATATCAGCTAGGGTTGTGTTATAAAATCAATGGCATCAGACGTCTCTAAAAAAATTAAAGAAAAAGATAATCAGGGCAATTTCTTGGATTTGTTTTTAGATTTTTGCGCTGTTATTGGAGCAGGAATATTAAATTTTTTCGCGGCCGTTGGACATTTGGCAGGTTTTACATTTCGCAGCATTAGCCACTGCTTTATAGCACCGTTTTATCCGTCACAGTTAATGCGACAGCTTATAGATATTGGCTATTATTCTTTGCCAGTGGTTGGAATGACTGCTTTGTTCACGGGTATGGTTTTAGCTTTGCAAAGTTATACAGGGTTTACCAGATTTAATGCTGAAGGGGCGATTGCCGGCGTTGTTGTACTTTCTATTACACGTGAATTATCACCAGTTTTAGCAGGTTTAATGGTTGCGGGTCGTGTAGGGGCAGCCATAGCCGCAGAAATTGGCACTATGCGTGTGACTGAGCAAATAGATGCGCTTCGTACTCTTTCTGTTAATCCATTTAAATATTTGATAGCTCCGCGCGTTATCGCGGCTACTTTGACCTTACCTATTCTTGTGCTTATTGGCGATGTAATAGGAGTTTTTGGCGGTTATGTCGTTTCTATATATTCTTTGGG
>JALTAZ010000072.1 GCA_027075555.1 Micavibrio sp. | reverse complement strand
TACATGAAGGTAGTGACTATGGAACAATAATCGCAGCCGGAGAAATTAAATCCCAGGAAGAAATGCTAAGATCACTACCTAAAAGCAAGCCTTTGGAAATAAAATATATGTCACGCCCAACACAAGCAACATCTCCTTAAGCTTTATCTATGCCAACTCAATAATTAAGGGTACGTGGTCGCTTGGTTTTTTCCAATCACGCACGTAAGTCAATATTTCGTGATTTTTTAGATTGTTTTTTAACGGCGGAGTTACCCAAATATGATCAAGCCTACGCCCTCTATTTGATTTTTTCCAATCGCGATTGCGATATGACCACCAGCTATAGCATTTTTCACTATCAGGTACAAAATAGCGAGAGCAATCTATCCAATCCAAAGAATTTTGCATATTATTCAACTTTTCAACTTCTATAGGGGTATGGGAAACAACTTTCAAAAGTTGCTTATGTGACCAAACATCATTTTCAAAGGGGGCAATATTAAAATCACCAACAACAACTAACGGGTCATCTATCTTATAATTTTTACCAAAGAAATCTCTTATTTCATCAATAAAATCTAACTTGTGACCAAACTTTTCATTCACTTCACGGTCTGGTTCATCACCGCCTGCTGGAATATATATATTATGCAATTCCAACTTAGGGAATTTGACAGATATATGACGGCAATCATCACGCCCTACGCGCTTATAAATCTTAGGTTCTTCAAATGCACGGCGAGAAATTATTGCAACGCCGTTATAGCTTTTCATACCTTTGAAATGAATATGCCCAAACCCTGCCTCTTTAAAAGCATTGATTGGAAAATGATCATCAGGGGTTTTAGTTTCTTGCAAACAAATAATATCGGGGTTTACTTGTTCTATCAAGTCAAGAACCAGCCCCAAGCGCAAACGCACAGAATTTATATTCCACGTCATAATACGCATGGGGTAAATCCTTTAATATTACCTTGTATAAAATAATAAATTATATTGGCAAACCGCTACCTAAGCCAAAACCTTCTGGTAATCCCATACCCTCCATCATGGCTTGAGTCTCATCTTTGATGCGCTGATCTTTTACTTCATTAGCAGTATTCATAGCAGCAGTAATAAGATCTTCTAAAGTTTCTTTATCACTTGCCATCAGACTTTCATCAATTTCAATTCCTAGAACTTTACCTGAACAATTCATCTTAACTTTGATAAGACCGCCTCCAGATTCAGCCTCTATTTCTATATCAGCCAGCTTTTCTTGCACCTCTTGCAACTTCATTTGCATTTCTTGTGCCTGTTTCATCATTTTTTGCATATTAAACATCTATGATTTTCCTTTAGTAGTTTAAATTTCCAAGTAATTTCCTATATCTTTAAATCGTCTTTTTTAAGGACTTCTTCAAGTCGTGCTTGAGGGAAAAGTTCTAGTATATTTTTAACTAGGGGTATTTGTGCCACTTCTTCAAGCTCTTGTAAACGCTTTGTTTCGGTAATATTTGCAATGGTTTCATTCCCACCTTCATTAACCATTACAACAAGCCAATGCTGATTAGTAATTGATTTTAGAGCCTTAGTTAAATTTCGTGATAAATCGGGCATAGCCTCTTTTTCAAGCCTAAACTCTAATAACCCTGAAGGATTATCACCGTAATTTTTATGTTCAATCTTAGTTAAATGTGCAAAGTGAAAAAGCTGCTCCGCCAATAAAAACTCTTCATTTTCACGCAATATTTTTATTATATCTTCCAGTTTTTCAATGGTTGGTATAGCTTTAGGAGAAGCAACAACAGATAATTCTGGTACGGCTCTAGCAGTTTCCTGACCGCTATTACTCATAGCACCACCAATAAATTGTGGCGGTGGCGTGAAATCTTGCATATGAACTTGCCCTTGCCCTCCTGCTGTCTGAGAGCCTAGCTGAGCAGGGTTGTTACTGATATTATTTTGCGGCATACTTTTAAGTTTTTTAACTAAATCCGCTGGATCAGGTAAGTTTGCCGCATAAGATAATCGTATAATTACCATTTCAGCCGCATTTTGTGGATTGGGCGCGCTATTAACCTCTTCAAGACCTTTTAGCAAAATTTGCCATGCTTTACTTAATGAAGGCATTGATAGTTTGCCAGTCATTTCTTTTGCTCTTTCAAGTTGATCTCCGGAAAGAACAAAATTAACACCTTCAATATTCGGAGCCACTCGTAATTTAGTAAGTAGATGAGTGAGCGCAAGTAAATCTTGGATAACTACCGAAGGTGCGCCACCACTTTTATAGATATTATCCATTATATCCAAGGCTTTTGGAGTTTTCCCCTCAAGCGCTTTTTCCAGCAAATCCAAATTTTGCGCTCTATCAGTAAGACCCAACATATCTTGTACCTGCGCAGCGGTTATTTTCCCTTCTGACAAAGCCATGGCCTGATCAAGCAGACTTAACCCATCACGCACTGAACCGTCCGCAGCTCTTGCAATCATTGCAATAGCCTCATCTTCGGTTTTAAATTTTTCCTTTTCACATATTGATTTAAAATGGGAACTCAATAAATCAACCCCAACGCGCTGTAGATCAAATCTTTGACAACGTGAAAGAACGGTAATCGGGACTTTGCGAATTTCAGTTGTTGCAAAAATAAATTTCACATGCTCTGGAGGTTCTTCCAATGTTTTAAGCAGTGCGTTAAAAGCATTTTTTGAAAGCATATGCACTTCGTCAATAACATATATCTTATAACGAGCTTCAGTAGGTGCATATCGTACGCCGTCTAAAATCTCACGTATATCATCAACGCCCGTGCGACTTGCCGCATCCATCTCTATAACATCAGGGTGACGATCTTCAGATATTGCCTTACATATCGGGCAATCTGATGTATCGCCCGTCGTCGCCGAGCTTTTGCCATCTGCGCCAATATAATTTAGTGCCTTGGCAATAATGCGTGCCGTCGTCGTCTTGCCAACCCCACGCACACCTGTAAGCATAAAAGCATGAGCCACCCGCCCAGATTTAATAGCATTTTTAAGCGTGCGAACAAGAGCATCTTGTCCGATCAACTCGTCAAAATTCTGGGGGCGATATTTACGCGCAAGAACACGATACACTTCTTCTTTTTCAGACATAAAATATGTTTAGAGCGATTCCACACTTTGCGCAAGAGCACGCAAGTAAAAATCACTATATCATATAGTTATTTAGCTTTATTTTAGGACAAGTCGCAAGTAACTTTTCGTGATAAATGCAGCAGCAAAGTCATAAAAAAATGCAAGTTAATATTATATTAATAGTTAATATTATATTAATGTAAGTTTAAAGTGTTTCTATTGTTATATTGTCATTTGTATAAACACAAATATCTGCGGCAATTCTTAGTGACTTTTCAGCAATTTCTTTAGCGGATAAATCCTGATCATATAGTGCGCGCGCCGCTGCTAACGCATAATTACCACCTGATCCGATTCCGATTATACCATGTTGTGGCTCTACAACATCACCATTACCGGTTAAAATCAAAGATGTTTCCTTATCCGCTACGGCCATTAAGGCCTCTAACTTACGCAAATATTTATCTGTACGCCAATCTTTTGCAAGCTCTACGCAGGCTCTAATCAATTGCCCAGGATGAGCCTCTAGCTTAGCTTCCAGTCTTTCAAAAAGAGTAAATGCATCAGCAGTAGAGCCTGCAAAGCCTGCAATTATGCTATCATCTCTACCTAGTTTGCGAACTTTACGAGCATTGGCTTTAAGTACAGTATGCCCCATTGACACCTGCCCATCACCGGCAATTACAACATCGCCTTTTTTACGAACAGAGATAATTGTTGTTCCGCGCCATAGCGCCGCATCTGCATAATTTTGCGCTTCATAGTTCATAAACAAAGATATGGGCAATTATATCGCCAATGTCAAGATGATTTAAGGTCTTGAGTACCAAAGATAATAGTTATAAAATCAAAAAAAATGGGAATAAATCAAAATGAAAAATATTTTTACAATAGCCATATTTGTTATAAGCGCTGCTATTGCATATATAGAATTTGGTATAAGTGAGGGGCAAGCACAGTGTTTACCCATAAAAGAAGACAAAAAACTTCCACCATTAGAGGTTATAAAGCTTGCAGAAATTCATGGTATATCCCTTAGAACATCTGTCGGTAAGGTTGATGGCTTATTAAGCAGAGCAGGTTATAGTTGTAACAAAACCGAAAATACGGCAAGCAGTGGAAATTTGCAATCTCGTATTACCAACTGGACATGCTCAAATGAAAAATTCAAATCTAAAATGAATATCCTATCTGAAAATAATGAAATAAAAAAGATAACCAGCGCAGGATCCGCCTACTTAAAAGATATGAATTATAGTCTGGATCTATTAAATTATTTGAGATCGCTGTTAAATACCCGTAAAGGTTTAAGCTTTTTTGAAAATGAAAGAAATGTGGGTTTTAATATATTAGCTCAGAAAAAAGATGGGCAAGTATCATACGTAAAATACCAGATAAATTATAAGTCCACTGATAATAAAGATCTGCACGCTAGTAAAGATATTAATGAGATTGGTGGAGAGATGTCTGTCCTTATTGTACGATAAAATTGTGCGATAAAAAAACTATGTATTATATAAATTATATACAGTAAGTGGTAAAAGATATTTTAGAAGATATGGAACTTAAGTAATGACCAAGCGCATCGCCTCTATTTCACGAAAAACCAACGAAACATCTGTTGAAGTTTCGGTTGATCTTGATGGGAATGGAATAGCAAAAATAAATACCGCCATAGGCTTTTTTGATCATATGCTAGAGCAACTGGCAAAACACTCCCTAATTGATCTAGCAGTTAAAACTGACGGCGATTTGCATATTGACCCACATCATAGCGTCGAAGATACTGGAATAACAATAGGGCAGGCTCTAAAAAAAGCTATTGGAGATAAAAAAGGTATTCGTCGTTATGGTCATTTTGATCTGGTTATGGACGAGGCACGCTCTAGTGTTTCTTTGGATTTTTCCAATCGTGCCTTTTTGGTATGGAACGTGGATTTTACAACAGATCGCCTTGGAGAGATGGATACAGAATTATTTCAAGAATTCTTCCAAGCTCTTGCAGGGGCTGCGGGGCTAACACTTCACATAACGCAATTAGCAGGAACAAATAACCATCATATAATTGAAAGCGTGTTTAAGGCATTTGCAAAATCACTAAAAATGGCTATTGAAATTGATGCGCGCGCTAGCGAAAATCTTCCAACTACAAAAGGCGCACTTTAGTTAAAATTATTATTTTGGAATCGCTTATTAAGCTATTTGTATATCATCATCCATTATGCAATTTTTAACTTTAATCTTAAAGGGGTTTTCCTCTTCTTTTAAAGTAAGCAACCCTTCCTTAAAGTGTGCTTCGTCCCTAGCCTTTAATTTAAGACCAACGCGGATTATATCAAAGTCATCTATTTTTGAACTACGCCTGATGTTATATCTCATATTATCCTCACCCAGAAATACACTGTAAAACGGCTCTACGCGAATATGTCCACCCATTCTGATTTCCAGATTATCTATAAGTTTTCTAATTCGCTTATTTTCTTGCAAAGCCTCACCCCAACCTTGCAAATAATCACTGCCAACAAGATCAGGGGCATTACGGCAATCAATAATTGTATCTTCCCATGAGTAATACCGTTCAGAGTCATAATTTTGGCTTATGCCGTATTTAGTTTGTCCATTAAAAGCAAAGTATGTATGGGTATGTGTTTTCGAGACTCTTTCAAAATTACTAATCAGATTACTTTGTGCAATTGATAAAAGAGAGCTATTTCCCATTATTTTTGTATATATTACTGCAATACCGCTACTTGGTATCATAATCCCACCTATACTTAGTTACTCAAATATATAGGGTTAATTATATATTAAGAATTATAACAAAAAGTTACTTTTCATAATAATTTTATATGATTTTGAAGTTTTAGATATTTTCAAACTTTACTTCCCTGAAAAATACGCTATAACTCACTTGCAAATTTCGCCCATTTGAGAAGCGCTGGAGGTTTGCAGATATGTCAAATAATAATATAAAGATCAAGGATCCTACGAAAATACGCGAAGCCCTTACATTTGACGATGTCTTATTATTACCAGGAGCTTCAGAAGTTCAGCCTAATCAAGTTGACACATCTACACAACTTACAGAAGAAATAAGATTGAATATCCCCATACTTTCTGCGGCGATGGACACAGTCACTGGCACGGATATGGCAATTGCCATGGCACAAAATGGCGGTATTGGCGTTATGCACCGTAATATGGAGATAGAAGATCAAGCCCGCATGGTGCGTCAAGTAAAACGCTTTGAATCTGCAATGGTTCTTGATCCAATAACAATTCGACCTAATGCAAAACTAGGCGATGCTTGGGAGCTAATGGGTAAATATAATATTTCTGGCTTTCCTGTAACAAAAGAAGATGGCACGCTTGTTGGTATCTTAACTAATCGGGATTTGCGCTTTGCCGATAATGAAGCTCAACCAATTAAAGAGCTGATGACAACAGAAAATCTAGTTACTGTTACGCCTGATATAACAAAAGAAGATGCTAAAAAATTATTGCATAAACACCGCATTGAAAAACTTATTTTAGTTGATGATGCCAGAAAATGCATTGGTTTAATGACGGTTAAGGATATTGAAAAATCAAAGCTTTTTCCTGTTGCTACAAAGGATTCAGAAGGTCGCCTTCGCGCCGCGGCCGCGGTTGGTACTGGTGATATAAATGGCGTTCAAAGAGCAGCAGCACTAGCAGCGGCTGGACTTGACCTTGTGGTTGTTGATACGGCGCATGGTCACTCAAAAGCTGTAATAGACACAGTTGCAACTATTCGCAAGGAAAATAAAGACTTACAAATTATGGCAGGTAACGTTGCCACCGCAGACGCGGCGATAGCCCTAATAGATGCAGGGGCAAATGCGATAAAAGTTGGTATAGGGCCTGGATCTATTTGTACCACCAGAGTAGTTGCAGGCGTAGGAGTACCACAACTAACTGCTATTATGGATACTGTTTCTGCCTGTGAGAAAAAAGGGGTATCAGTTATAGCCGATGGCGGTATTAAATATTCAGGTGATTTTGCCAAAGCCATAGCCGCGGGTGCAAGAGCCGCTATGATGGGCGGGGTGTTCGCAGGAACTGATGAAGCCCCAGGCGAAGTTATACTTTACCAAGGACGCTCTTATAAGTCATATCGTGGTATGGGATCAGTTGGCGCAATGGTAAAGGGCTCTGCAGATCGCTATTTCCAAGGTAGTGTTAATCAATCTAATAAACTTGTTCCAGAAGGTATTGAGGGGCGCGTTCCTTATAAAGGTCCTATCGGTAATGTCATTCATCAAATGGTTGGCGGATTACGCGCCTCTATGGGATATACGGGCTGCTCTACGATTAGGGAAATGCGCGAAAAGGCAGAATTTGTTCGTATGACAGGCGCAGGATTCAAAGAATCACATGTACATGATGTGACAATAACCCGCGAAGCCCCTAATTACCGCACTGAATCCTAGGGGGGCTTGCAAATTTTGAAAAAACGTTCATAGTATCGAACGCTTAATAAAGAATCATTATTTAGGCAAATAAAACAAAATGAGGAAAAATATCATGACAAAATATGTCTTAACATTAGCTGCTATTCTAGCAGGAACTTCGTCTCTAGCAATCACATCTGCTCAGGCAGAAGAAACTACAGCACCTAAAGCAAGTGCTGCGACTACAGATGCGGCGGCGTCTGCAAATGCGACAAGCCCTGCATCAGGTGATCATGAGAAAAACGAAGAAGCTAAAGGTAAACACGGCGATGATCATCATGAAGGCGAAGAAGCCCAAAAGGATCATGCAGAAGATGACGATCACCATGAAAAGCATGAAGATAAAAAAGAAATGCACGAAGATGATCACAAGGAAAAAGGCGATCACTAATTCTTTGTGAAATATTCGAATTGCTAACCCGGGCTAGAATAATCTTGCCCGGGTTTTTATTTGTGCCGAAAGCCCATAGCAACTAAATATTGTTCTGCGCTTTCCTTACGGCTAGCAGGTGGTTTCATATGTTTTATTGTTTTGAAGCTCTTTTTCATTTCCTTTAGCAGCTCGCCTTGCGCGCCACCCTGAAAGACCTTAGCAATAAAAACTCCGTCTTCTTTTAAAACTTCACATGAAAAATAATATGCAGCTTCTACAACGGCCATAATACGCAAATGATCGGTTTGTTTATGCCCCGTGGTATTAGGTGCCATATCACTTAACACTATATCAGCAAGTCCATCATCGGAGATTTTCTTTAGTTCCTCTTTTAAAATATCTGGCGCGTTATCGTCCATAAAATCCATTTCAAAAGTTGTGACATTTGCCATCTCGTCCATGGGCAGAAGATCAATAGCAATTACCTTACAGCCCTTTTTGGTCGCAACCTGACACCAGCCTCCAGGAGCTGCGCCTAGATCTATAACATTTAAGCCTGGTTTTAAGAATTTGATTTTTTCATCAATTTCTATAAGTTTAAAAGCAGCGCGCCCTCTATAACCAGCTTTTTCAGCTTTGGCAACATATGGATCATTAAGCTGTCTTTGTAGCCAGCGCGTTGAGGAATTTTTACGTCCCTTGGCGGTTTTAACTTTTGTCTTTGGTTTGTTTCGTGACACAAATACATACCCTTATAAAATTTACATGTATAAAATTTACATACCCTCATAAAATCATGACTATTGAACCAACAAAAAACACCATGAAAAAGATTGATAGGCTAGCTGCCATAAAAACAACGCCTTCACTTTCAGAAGAAAAATGTGCAATCAGCAAAAAGAAGCAATAAAAGAAACTAGAAACAGCGAGCATGCGCGTATAGACATTCCAGCTTAAATAACCAATAATACCATACTCATAGCCTATGCTTATCATTATTTCTGACTGTAAGCGAATTAAAATCATGGTGGCAATAACAAACCCTAAAGCCCACCAACGATGCTTTTTATGGACACCAAAAAATAAAACAGGTATCCATACAATATCGATCCAGTAATAAAGCAGCTCTTCCATACGAATAAGTTTATGACATGCAAAGCCTTAAGAACAGACTAAAAATATCATTTATCTATCTAGTTATTATTATAGTTATTATTTTAATTATAACTCCAAGTGTGGCTTTTGCACAAAAAAGAAAGCACCCCACCCTTATACGTGATACAGAGATTGAAAATATATTAAAGCAATGGGCAAAGCCTATCTTTGAAGCTGCTAATCTAAACCCCGATAATGTTAATATTATTCTGGTGCAAAGTGATGTTATGAATGCTTTTGTAGCAGGCGGGCCTAACATATTTATCTATACCGATTTAATATTAAAAACCGAAAATCCTGGAGAACTTCTTGGCGTTATAGCCCATGAAACAGGGCATATTGCAGGCGGACACCTTATAAGATCTCGTACAGCAATGGAAAGAGCATCTTATGAAAGTATTATTGGCACCATTTTAGGATTAGGAGCAGCAATAGTAAGCGGTGATCCGCGTGCAGTATCTGCCCTTTCTGCTGGTGGAAGCTCAATAGCCCAGCGCAGATATTTAGCACATAGCAGAATACAAGAATCCAGTGCAGATCAAGCAGCGCTTAGATTTTTTGAAAAGGCAAAGATAAACCCCAGGGGACTAGAAACCTTTATGGATAAATTAAGATCCCAGACATATATGCCTGAAAATCAACAAAGCGAATATATTCGCACACACCCACTTGTTGATAATCGTATTAAGGCTTTGCATAGGCGAGTTGAACAATCTGAATATAAAAACCAGCCCTTTAATGCAAAAATTATTGAACAACATGCGCGTATGAAAGCAAAGCTTATAGGGTTTATAAATCCAGGGAAAATTCCATGGGTTTATGATGATAATGATATATCTATTGCCGCCAAATATGCGCGAACTATTGGCGCATATCGTGATAACAAAGTTAAAGAGGCGCTAAGCCGAATCAATAAATTATTAGAAATTGAGCCTGAAAATCCTTACTTTTTGGAATTAAAAGGACAAATGCTAGTTGAATTTGGCAAAGTAAATGAATCCCTGCCATATTATAGGAAGGCTTCAAACTTACTTCCTAAAGATCCCTTACTTCGCATTGCCTTGGCTCATGCTTTAATTGAATCTACACAAAAAAATGATAGTAAAGTTCTTAATGAAGCGATAGAGCATCTAGAATATGCATTGCGCTATGAGCCACGTTCAACACGAATACACAGGCTTATGGCTACGGCTTATGGGCGATTAGGTAAAAATAGCAAAGCCCAAATACATCTTGCAGAAGAAGCCGTTTTACAAAGACGCTTTTCCTATGCAAAACAACATGCAAACGCTATCTTGGCTAAAGAGCCTGAAGGATCTAAAATATGGTTAGAAGCAAAAGATATCGTTTCTTTTATAAAAACCATTAAAAACAGGTGACTTTTTTCTAATTTTAGACGAATATTGTAACAACGAATTTCAAAGCAAGGAGTAATAACTTGATCACATCATATAAAAAAATAAAATTTATGGCAATGACTGCTGGTATAGCTATGACAGTGTTATTTGCACCAATTGATAATGCAAAGGCAGAAAAATCATTATCCTCAACACAAAAAAAGGAAATTGAGTCTATAGTAAAGCAAGTGATTTCTGATAATCCAGAGCTTATATTGAACTCTGTTCGTAAATATCAAGAAGATCAGGAACGCAAAGTTGCTCAAAGCGCAGAAGAAAACCTAAAAGAGTATAAGTCTTTCTTTGCAAAAAAAGATTTGCCTATGGTTGGAAATCCCGATGGTGATGTAACAATTGTTGAATTTTTTGATTTTAATTGTGGCTATTGTAAAAAGGCATTTGAAGATATTCAAAAAATTATATCCGAGGATAAAAATATACGCATAGTTTTCATGGATATGCCAATATTAAGCCCGACCTCATCTAAAATGGCTAATATCGCTTTAGCCGCTAATAAACAGGGTAAATATTTTGAAATGCACAAGGCTCTTATGGATTACCGTGGAAGTCAAAATGACGAAGCTTTCTTCAAACTTGCCGAGAAAACCGGTCTTGATATAAAAAAGCTTAAAGAAGATATGAAAAGCGCAGATATTCAAGCTTTTATTAGTAAATCAAAAAGTATAGCTCAGTCTTTAGGTATCCGTGGAACACCCGGTTTTGTCATTGGTGAAAAAGTATATCCTGGATATATCGGTATTGATGCCATGCGTAAGGCCGTAAAAAAAGCTCGTGCAGCAAATGCTAAATGATAAGTTCATTTATTAACTATGGCAATGAGATTAGCTGATGAAACGGACAAATAAAATACTTATAGTCCTGCTGGTAGTGGCCTTATCATATTTATTTTATATATATACTAAAAAGGTGGAGGGGCTTGTATCCTCTGCTTTTGATGTTCCCTACAAATACACACAAGCGGCCATAAACGCAGACATTGTAGTTCTTGATTTTAACAATTACAGCTGCACATATTGCCAGAAAATGCACCCAGTTCTAAAAGAAGCTATCAAGCGTGATAACAAAGTTAAATATATCCCTAGAACTGTAAGCTGGGGCAAAGGCAATGAATGGGGAAAAACATTAGTGGTGGCATCATATGCGGCAGGGGAACAAGGTAAATTTATAGAAATGCATGATGCTATATATGAAAACCTCCCCATACATGACATGGATAAATTATTATCCGTTGCTGTGAAAATTGGGCTTGATACAAAAGAATTTAGCCGTGACCTGTCAAGATCTGATATAAGATCTTGGGCAGATAAAAATTTTCAAATATTTAAAGATTGGGGAATAAATAAAACCCCAACACTTGTCATTGGTCCTGCAAATAATGTTGGACGTGCAAAAATATATCGCCCCAAAGATGGCAATCCAACGATCGACGATCTTTTGGAACAATTTGAAAAAGCACGTAAACGTATATGAAACGGCTAGGATCTTTTGCTATGAAAAAGATACTTATACTTAATGGTCCTAACCTAAATATGTTAGGAAAGCGTGAGCCTGAAATTTATGGTACCCATACGCTTAAGGATATTGAGATATTGTGCCATAATAAAAGTAGGGAACTAAATTTTGAAATAGATTTCAAGCAATCAAACCATGAAGGGCAGATTATAGATCTTATCCAAATGTCCATGGATAAATATGACGCTCTTATAATTAATGCTGCGGCTTTTACCCATACATCGATTGCCATTCACGATGCCTTAAAGCTTCTGGATTTCCCAATAATAGAAGTTCATCTATCTAACCCTAAAAAACGTGAGGAGTTCCGCCATTTTTCATATATTGAATCCATCGCAGAAACTGTAATTTCAGGTGAGGGAGCAAATGGATATTTGCTTGCTTTAGAAAAATTACAAAAACTTTTACAGTAAATAATGTCAAGGCTTTGACATTGTGCAATAATTTTTGTATTCAGATAGCTGGATATAAGGATAACAACAACAAGATTGATTAATGAAAATTGATTCCGATGCGATCAGGGAACTGGCTGATCTTTTAAACGAAACTGGTTTGACCGAATTAGAGGTTGCTGATGGTGATAAAGTTATCAGAGTAAGCAAAGCTAGCACAGTTATTGCTGGTGGTGGGGTTCAGGGCGTTTCTATGCCCTCTGATCCCGCTGTCCCACAGCAAGCAAGCCTTAACACACCAGATAATATAGCCTCATCTCACCCTGGAGCAGTTAAATCGCCAATGGTTGGTACTGCTTACCTTCAATCAGAGCCAGGAGCGCCGCCTTTTATAAAAAAAGGCGATAGTGTAAAGGCAGGTGATACATTGTTGATTATCGAAGCAATGAAAGTTATGAATCCTATTAAGGCACAAACTTCAGGAACAGTTACGCAAATTCTGGTTGAAAATGGTGAGCCTGTAGAGTTTGGCGATGTATTACTAGTTATTGAATAATATTTTTAGGTAGTTATGTTTAAAAAAGTCCTGATAGCCAACCGCGGTGAGATTGCCCTTAGGATAATTCGTGCCTGCCGCGAAATGGGCATAGAAACTGTTGTTGTACACTCCACCGCAGATGCTAGTTCGATGGCTGTGCGATTGGCTGATGAGTCTGTTTGTATTGGTCCTCCCGCTGGTAAAGACAGCTATCTTAATATTCCATCTATATTAACTGCCGCCGCACTTACTGGTGCAAATGCCATTCACCCGGGATATGGTTTTTTATCTGAAAATGCCCAATTTGCCCGCATGGTAGAAGAACATGGCTTTACATTTATTGGTCCATCTGCCGATTTAATTGAGCGCATGGGCGATAAAGTTAGCGCAAAACAAACTGTGCAAGAGCTTGGACTCCCTGTAGTTCCCGGCTCTAATGGAGCGGTAGAAAACGCCCAAAGTGGTCTGCAAATGTCAATCGATATGGGATTTCCGGTTTTAATTAAAGCCGCTAGTGGTGGCGGTGGAAAAGGTATGCAAGTTGTTCGCAAGGCCGAAGATTTCATCGAGGCATATAATACCGCACGCAGTGAAGCTAGATCCAATTTTGGTGATGATACTG
>JALTAZ010000071.1 GCA_027075555.1 Micavibrio sp. | reverse complement strand
CTCCCAGAAGACGTAATAAGCGAAATCAAAAAATTAATAAGAGACGGTGCAAGCGATCGTAGCAAAAAGTGGGCAAACGCATTAGAGCTCGTTCACGCTGCATATAAAGCTGCAGCAGTTCAACGGCCTACACCGGATATGGAAAGTGCTTGGAAGCAATACGAAGAAATGATTTCATATGCCATAGATCAGCTTGCAAAATATAGAGGAATTGACGGAGATTGGCGAATGACATCTTTAACAATGACAGAACAAGCAGAAGGCAACTATATTGTGGCTGAACTAGAGAATAGAACGGTTAATATTAAAGGGACGGTGAATGATATTATTCGTTCATTAAAAAGAAAAAATGTAAAGCCAGTTCGAGTTGTTAAAAACAAAGAAAGGATTAAACTGATATTTAAAGACAACAGCGGAAAAAAATTTGTTGTTAAGTTAAAGAAACCAGTAAGTTAAATTATTTGTGATGTAGTTCTTTGTCAGCACCCGTTTGTTCAACCGCTGCAATCCAACTTTTAACAAAATCACTTCTTACAATGTCGTGAATTGTAAATTCAATTGATGCAAAGTTTCTAATTTCTTTTATTACTTGAAGAAATGTTGACATTCCGGATTTTCCGTTCTTTTTGCCATTTAAATCTGTTTGTTTTATATCGCCGTTGAAGATAACTCGGCTATTGTCACCAATTCTTGTCATTATTGAATTAATCTCATGAAAGGTCATATTTTCACCTTCTTCGACAACAACTATAGCATTATCCCATGTTAATCCTCTTATAAACGATGTTGTCATAAATTCTACAACGCCAGCATCCTTCATATCTTGGTAGGAAGCTTTTCTTCCAAGAAGCTCAGCAAAAATATCATGATACGGTAATTCATACATTGCGATTTTTTCTTCTAGGTCTCCAGGAAGAAAACCAATTTCACGCGTCGGAACAGCAGATCTGACAATAATAATTTTTTGCTGGTTTTTGTTTAATACTTCAGTTAAAGCAACATACATGCTAAGAAATGATTTCCCTGTTCCCGCTGTGCCGTGCGCGCAAATATTATATCCGTTCATCCATGCATGGAAAAAGTCTTCTTGGGCAGGCGTTAATGGTTTGATTGATTTGAGGTCATGTATTGACCATTTCTTTCTTTTTGGCCCTTCCTCTATTGCTTTTTGATTATTGTCCAGGAGAGCCTTTAAATATTCAATTTCACTTTGCTTTTTTGATCGCTTTTTGCGGCTCATTCGTGCTCCTAGGCACTATTATTTATCTTGGTAAGTTGTTAGATACGTGATTGTTTCACCGCCAGGTTTTTCAATTAATAATTCAACGTCTTTTTTCCACAATCGCTTAACGTGGTCGAGTGTTCGTTCTGCGTCTTCAAGCTTCAGTAATTTTTGTGATTCGTCAACTTTATGAATTAATGTAAGAACGCCGTCTTCCCACATATCCCACATATCATATTTTAATACTTCTATATTTGGAATATAGTTGTTAATATCGTGTCTATGTGCTAAACGTTTTATAATTTCTTTATATCCCCGTTCGTTGTGTATTGCAGAAATTAGATAATAAGAATCAAGGATTTCGTTTTCTTCGGTTCGATCATCTAAGATTGTAAATAACCTGAAGTCGCGAATTAATTTAGGTGAAACAAACTGTAGTATTGCCGATTCGTCAGAAAAGTTTTCTACAATCCATTTTGCAACTTCTAATGGATCACCAGAACCAACCCAATCTTGTCCATTAAACCAATATTTGTCTTCTTCTGTTGGATTCAAGACAACTCTCTCGATATCTCTAAACAAATTAAACCCTAAAGCATAAGGGTTTATGCTGCCACTATAATAAGGCGAATCAAACTCTGGTTGATAAACTACATTAGTATGATGATGTAAAAATTCTAACATTCCACCGTCATCAATATATCCTTGTTCATATAGATCGTTCATAATTTTATAATGAATATAACACGCAAAGCCTTCGTTTAACATTTTTGTTTTCATCTGAGGATAAAGATATTGTGCAATCATTCTTACAATTCTTAAAATTTCTCTTTCCCATGTTTCTAACTTCGGGCTTTCTTTTTCGAAAAAATACAAAATGTTTTCTTCTAGTGAATAACTTCGGTCAATTTCTTCTTTCTTTTCTTTCCTGATAGTTGTCCAATAAACCTCATTAAATGTCTTACGATAATACTCTTCACGTTCTTTTTGTTTTTCTGCTTCACTCTTAGACGGTTTCCTCTTATATTTCGTAATTCCATGATATTTTAAAGCATGTGCCGCATCAAGAAGCCGTTCAACCTTTTTCTTTCCGTGTTTTTCTTCACATTGACTAATGTATTTTTTAGCAAAAAGTAAATAATCAATTATTCCGTCAGGATCTGTCCATTCTTTGAATAAGTAATTGTTCTTAAAAAAATGATTGTGTCCGTAACAAGCATGAGCAATAACAAGTGTCTGTAATACCATTGTGTTATCTTCCATTAAGTACGAAATACATGGGTTAGAATTTATTACCATTTCATATGCTAAGCCAGTTCTTCCTTTCTTGTAACTTTCATATGTTTTAATGAAATCCTTTCCAAATGACCAATGGTTATACATAATCGGAAGGCCAACGCTGCAATAAGCATCTATCATTTGTTCCGAAGAGACTATTTCAATTTGGTTCGGGAATATATTAAGTTTGTATTTTTTATTGTTAATTTTGTCAATTTGCTCAGTGATATAACTGATGTGATCAAATGACCATTCTTGATGATCGGTAACAATATATTTTTTTCGACGTGCCATATATCACCTGTCGCTTTTTAATTATTTACAGGGAAATTATTTCGTAAATATTATAAAAGTGAAAAAGGTTTACGCGTATGTTACCAGCAGCAAGAATCGGCGATAAATTTAGTGATAGCGACGCAGTAGCAACAGGGTCTGGAAATGTTTTTGTTAATGGAATATCATTTGCGAGACTTGGAGATCGAACAACTGGACACGGTTGTTGGCCTCCAGCAACAATAATAACAGGTTCCGGTTCAGTTTTTGTTAACGGAATTCCTGCGGCACGACTAACAGACTTGCATTCTGTTCACTGTTGCCCAGGAAAAGGCTGTCATGATGGTGTTTTAGTAACTGGTTCTGGAGATACTTTTGTAGGGTAAAGTTATGGCTATATGTGTTCCAAAACATATAATTTGCAACTGGTATACACCTTCGTTTATACCTGGAACAGCAAACTGTGTTTTGCAATCTTATAATGAGGTTAGAGCACGGTTAGTTAGTGGTGGAACTTTTTTTAGATCAATTGAACCGGGTTCAAAGGGAAATAATATTGAATTAAAAGTGACGTGGGAATACCAAGACAGTTCAGGAAATTGGATTGAGACGATTATTGATACAGAAGTTCAACGAGTACATCTGTATGTTTATTATAAAGGTAATTTAGTAGAGGAATTTACAGCTCCACAAGATGGTGCTGATGATGGGATGGGTAACTTTGTTTGGAATAG